>JBASLQ010000387.1:0-5387 GCA_049656425.1 Sedimentibacter sp. | reverse complement strand
GTTGTACATCCAGACACCACATTCAAAGTGCAAATAAAGGCTTCTGTAATCCAGATTGATTGTTCCCACTACTGCATAACTATCATCCACAACAAATGTTTTGCCATGATTAAAACCAGGTGTGTATTCATAAATTGAAACACCGGATTCCAAAAGCTCCTCATAATTAGATTGTGTAACAGCAAAAGCATACCACTTGTCCGGAATGTGAGGAATTAAAATTCTTACGTCCACCCCCCTTTTAGCTGCAATGGACAATGCAACCATCATTTTGTTGTCTTCAATTAAATATGGAGTTTCTATATAAATATATTTTTCAGCCTGATTTATCAAATTCATATAAACTGTTTCGCCGACATGCTCATTATCCAGTGGGCTGTCATCAAATGGCTGCACATAACCATCACATTCAATTTCTTTTTCAAGTTCTGAAGGCTTAAATTTGCTGTAATCTTCCTGTGTCTTTTTTAAAAAACACCACATTGATAAAAACATGACCGTCAAACTCCAAACTGCGTCACCTTTTATTTGAATAGCACTATCTCTCCAATGTCCAAACTTCTGATGTTTATTAATATATTCATCAGCTATGTTTACCCCTCCAGTAAATGCAGCCTTGCCGTCAATAACAGCAATTTTTCTGTGGTCGCGATTATTGAGGCGGAAAGATAAAACGGGAACGAAAGGATTGAACACACAGCACTTTATTCCCATTCCTTCTAATTTTTTATCATAGTAAGACGGTAATTTAAAAACGCATCCAACATCATCATATACTACACGGACATCTAAACCTTTTTTTACTTTCTCAACTAAAATATCTAAAATCGAGTTCCACATCACGCCTTCATCTATGATGAAGAATTCTAAAAATATATATTTTTCTGCTTTCCGTAAAGCTTCTAATAAATGTTCATGAAACAATTCTCCTGATGGATAAAATTCTGTTGCGGAATTGTTGTAAACAGGGCACAAGGAATATTTTTCAATATATTTTGCTTGATTATAAGCAAGATTGTTTTCTTCTT
This sequence comes from Sedimentibacter sp., assembly GCA_049656425.1. Classification (GTDB taxonomy): domain Bacteria; phylum Bacillota; class Clostridia; order Tissierellales; family Sedimentibacteraceae; genus Sedimentibacter. The sequence continues at coordinate 4,359 of JBASLQ010000387.1, read as the reverse complement.
CAAGCATATTGAAAGTTTCAGGATCTTGTTCAAGACATTCTTTCATTTTATCGGTAATTTCATGCATATTGACTTTCATCCGTCTCGATACTCCTGTTTCGCCAACCATTAAATAAAACAATCCTCCAAAGACAGGAAACAGCATAATCGGAATTATCCATGCGATTTTATATGTAGGGTCACTTCTTAGGTTTAGTATATAAACAACAACAAACAAACTCAGAACAGTAAATATGCTGTCAAAAATAACGAAATAATCACTGAATTTTAACACAATAATGACAAAAATCGCCATTTGAGCTAAAATTGCCAATATCACAAGTGAAACTCTGTTAAATAGTGCTCTTATAAGTTTTTGCATTATTTCACCTATCCTTAATAAATTTCAAATTACATTTACAATAATGAGCAGTAACAATAAGTAGATTGTATCAAATATTGCGCAATTTGTAAATAATATCTTATCAGCAATTTATTTGCTCAATATCGTTCGCATAAAAAAAAGGACCACCGATTGGTGATCCCTTTAATACCATTAAGATAATACGTCTTGTAAAATATGTTCCTTTTGTGATACTGCATGTTTTTTAACATACATAACATAAAATACACAACATACTGCTGCAACTATATATGAAACTGTGTAGCTGTTTGGATCCATTCCAAGTCTTGATTCTAAGCCAAGACCTATTGGTGCATGGAATATAAAGCTCAATGTTACAAAGAAGTAGAATACGCCTGGTATTAATGCAACAAGAGCATTCTTTCCATTAATGTACAAGTATACAGCTATTGTTGCCAATGCAAATGTAGCTACAAACTGATTTGTAAATGCGAAGTATCTCCACAAAATATTAAATCCAGCTGGATTTAATTTTGAAAAGTAAAGTACTATTATAGCTGGTATAAACAAGATTGAGGATACTATAACTCTATTTTTTGATGGTTTTTGATCAATTTTAAACTGTTCAGAAACCATTAGTCTTAATGATCTGAATGCTGTATCTCCTGAAGTTATAGGAAGAACGATAACTCCGATAACTGCAATCATACCGCCTATTGGTCCTAAGAATCCTCTTGATACAAGTCCTACCATTAAAGTAGGTGCTGTTGCAATATCTGCTCCTCTTCCGAATATAACCATAGTACCTGCTGCCCAGCACATTGCTATAAAACCTTCTGCTAACATCATGTTAAAGAATGTACTTTTACCTTCTTTTTCAGACTTTACAGTTCTGGAAATCAAAGTAGCCTGTGTCGCATGAAATCCGGACATTATACCGCATGCAACAGTGATGAAGAATACAGGTATGAATGGAAGTCCCGTAGTATGTTGTGCAAATGGGTTTGTAGCAAATGATAAATTAGTAAGATTTGCACCGCCATCCATCAAAACGCCTAAGAAAATTCCAACTGCAGAAAGAACAAGGAATGCACCGAATATAGGGTAAATTCTTCCGATTATAGCATCTATTGGGAACAATGTAGCTATTAAATAATAAACAAATATACAACCATATACTATCCAAACTACAGGATTTGTAACTGCTGCTTCTTGTCCAAGCACTTGAGTTACAATTAAATCACCAGGAGTATAAACAAATACAACTCCAACCAAGAACATTAAAATCCATAAGAAGAAATTGTATGCTTTAATTACATTGTTACCTAAATATTTTTTAATTAATTTAGGCATTTGAGCTCCGCCGTTACGCATTGATATCATTCCTGAGAAATAATCATGCATTGATCCTGCAAGTACGCAACCTAACGGTATAGTTATAAATGCTATAGGTCCAAATAAAATTCCCTGAATAGGTCCAAATATTGGTCCAGTTCCTGCGATGTTTAGTAATTCAATTAGTGAGTTTTTCCATTTTTTCATTACAACGAAGTCTACTCCGTCTGCTTTAGAAATTGCCGGTGTTTCTCTTTCATCTGGACCAAATGTTTTTTCGCAAAACTTTCCATAAAAGAATCCGCCAACAACAAGAATTATAATTCCAATCATAAATGTTGCCATAAAATTTTTCCTCCTTATAAATACAATATTAGAATAAAAAATTAGAATAAAAAATTTGTTGCATGCCTCTTTATAAGCGGCTGGTCCTATCCAAGGACATAAATTGAACCATTTCTTACTTTACACTCTTTTCTGAATAATCACCTCCATTATGTATAATTATCCTCACGACTAACATTTTACCACCATATATTCATATAGTCAACAATTATTTATTTTTCTTATTTTACTTATTTTACTAAAAATTGCAACATTAAATGTCCGCTCCAACATAACCGCTTAAAGAATACGAGAGTATGCAGCATCCTGCCAAAATTAAACAATTCAGCAAATAATCAAATGTAAACTCAAATCCAGGAAATATGGAAATAATTGAACCTAGCACAAGACCTAATATTGTGTAGTATGTTAGGCCATATGCTTTTTGAAACATTGCAGATATTAATTTTGCAAATAATAAAATGCTTAATACAAATCCAATCCCTATAAAAAATATCATCATTATTTGTAAATTTGATATTGCTCCAATAACTACTTCATATGCCCCTAAATACATAAGTATTATTGATGCGCTGATACCGGGAATTATTGTTCCAAATCCAATAATAACTCCATACATAACAACATACAGGGGACTTGTCTGAACTTCTTTAATAACATTTACTGCATTGCTTTCCATAAATGTAAGTACTAAAGTTAAAATTAATGATATAAAAAATGGTATCAAGTACTTTTGTTTAAAGCCTCGCTTATTGGCTTGTTTTACAACAGAAGGCAACGTGCCAAGCATTAGTCCCACAAATGCATATCTGACTTCAACTTCATAAAACTTAAATAAATATTCTATAATTCTGCTAAATCCAAATACGCCTACAATACCGCCTATGCCCACAGGAATAAAATATATTAAATTTTCTTTGAAATTAATATTTAAATGAGCTATGAAATTTGTTATTTTGTCATACAAACCAAATATTACCGCAATTGCTCCTCCGCTTACTCCTGGAGCAATTGCTCCGACTCCCATTGCCAGACCTTTAAAAAATCCGGTTAAATAATCCATTTTTCCACCTCCAAACAGAAACAGTGGGGACGGACCTTTCAAACCGTGGGGACGGACCTTTTAATTCCGTCCCCGGGGTTTCCTATCATTCAAAGTTTCTATTAAAACGCTGATTAATTTGCTCATTACTGCAAATATTTTTATAATATTCAGTTATTAAATTACAAGTCATCTCTATGGCATTTTCATATAAATCAAGTAATTTTTCATTTATTTCAAAACATGCTTCGTTTGGAGTGTAACTCATTAAAAGTCCAATCATATTGTCATAATTGCCTGATAACTTAAGCCCCCAAATAATAGCAGCTCTTTTAATTCGTCTCGGTGACACAAGAAAATTCAAATAAAATTTCATTGATTTTAGTGCTTTGAATATTTCTTCTTTTTTAGTACCTTCAAAAAAAAATGAGATGCATTGTGCATATTCTTGTTTTGGTATAATGTGCGAAGAAGTTCTAAAAGAAACAGGGTTTAATTTATTGTTTATCATAAGTGACCTGTCAAATTCTTTTTCTATTTCATTGTGAGAAAGTGCATTACTTTCTTTTTGCCTGATATATGGATGGCACTCACTATCCAGTATGTAATGGCATATAAATCCCATTACATAAGCACAGGCACCATTAAAATCACTGCATTCATTAATTACTTTCTTTGCTCTTTCAAAAAAAATATCAGCACTTTTATTATGAAGTTCATGGCCCATTTTATTAACAGCGTTTGATTTTAAAGGTCCATAATAAAACAAAATATCCGGACCGTGAAGTCCAATATAAAACAAATCAATATTTTCATTAATTATTTTTTTAATATCACCGTCTAAAGATTTTAAAACTTCTTTACCAAAAGTATAGTGAGCATAAGTAGTTGGCATATTCCCTCCAAATAAAGTTATATAATTGCTTTTCCTTTTTCTAAAGCGAGAAGTTTTTCTTTCATATCCAAACCACCGGCATACCCTACTAAACTACCATTTGCACCAATAACTCTGTGACATGGAATAAAAATCATAATTGGATTTTTGTTATTTGCCATACCGACAGCACGAGAAGCCTTCGAGTTGCCTGCTGCTTCAGCAATTTGTTTGTAGCTTCTTGTCTCTCCGTAAGGAATTTCACAAAGTGCTGTCCAGACTTTTTTTTGAAATTCTGTACCTTCAGGATTTAAAGGCAAATCAAATGCAGTACGTATGCCATTTAAATATTCATTTAATTGATTTGATGCATTATTGATGAGTTTTGTTTCACATACATTCATATTTGCAGTATTTAAA
>JBASLQ010000386.1:0-1598 GCA_049656425.1 Sedimentibacter sp. | reverse complement strand
ATGATGGACTATTAATAAAAGGTAAAAAGAGTTTAAAAGGCAATGTTACCGTCAAAAGTTGGAATGATCATCGCATAGCTATGTCATTAGCAATTGCTGCTACAAGATGCGAAGGACATATAATTTTACAGGATTATAAAGCAGTAAATAAATCTTACCCTGAATTTTGGGCAGATTATCAAATGCTGGGGGGAAAAATTCTGGGGACGGACCTTAAATTCAAAGGCTCGTCCATGGAGTCCTAAATAAAAATAATTTAACAAGTAAAAGGAGAATCATATCCATTCCCAATCTGTAAGCCATTCTCCGTAAGTAATTGACCATAACCGTTTCTGCAGTTTTCCGTCTACAACCCGATATCTCCATTCGGTTTCTTCCGCTTGTATAACTGCACCGCCATCTTTGTGATTGATGACTTCTTCCGCTGCATAAACAGGACTAAAAGCTGAGATTAGGCACATTATGAGTAAGCCCATCACAGAGCAACGTACTAAAAGATTTTTTAATTTCAATAAATTCACCTCCATTTTGATAACATATGTATCATTTAATCGGTAATGAAGAAAATGGTTCTGCATCTATTTTTTCTATATCACATCTGTACTAAGTGTAATAATGAACAAATCGAAGTGATTAAAAACTACACGGGAACAGATGAAGAGATTGAAATGCTTGCTGCAAGTGCATACGTTGATCTTGACATTGACTATTGCGAATATTCTCTAACAACCAGAAAGACATGGGGACGTTCCGGGACCAGTGAAAAAGTCCTAATAAATATAAAATTTTTAAAATAGATAATTTGTTAAAATATATTGAAATTTCAATAATTAGAATTGATAAAAGCCTTCAAATTTGGTATAATGTAAGTGCGAACAAACAAATCCCAAAGGAGGCTTTATCATGTTAAGACAAGAGCAAAAACAATTATCTTTACACTCACTATTATACAATAAAATTCCGGAAAATCATATACTAAAAAAAATAATTTTAGTAGTATAATAATGAAACGGGAATAGTCATAAAAAGAGCACAAGAAAGAATAGAAGATCCTAAATTTATTATTCAAAAAGGTGTTCGTTCAATAATAGATGAAGATGCAAGGGTAGGACACAAAAGTAAAACAAAAGATTTTTTTGGCTATAAGACAGAATTTATTATGACAACAGACGAAAGAATAATTACATCAGTAAAAACAGCAGATGGAACGTATGTAGATGGAACATATGCAAATGAAATGGTTAATCAAACATTAAAAGCCGGAATAAAAATTGATGAATTTTATGCAGATAAGGCATATTTTAGAAAACCAATTTTAAACAATATTAAAGAAATTGAAGCTAAAGCGTACATACCGGTAAGCGAATCAGTGTATAGAATTGATGAAAGCGAATTTTCGTATAACAAAGACTCGGATGAGTGGCAGTGTAGTCAAGGTAATATAACAGAAAAAAAGAGATATTGTAAAACTAAAGGAAAAAACAGAGCAGATAGAGAAGGATATAAATACTACTTTGAGCTTCAGCAGTGTAAAAATTGTCCAAAGCATAATGAATGTGCTAAAAAAAGTGCAAGAAAGATACTTCATATAGGGTTAA
>JBASLQ010000385.1:0-7447 GCA_049656425.1 Sedimentibacter sp. | reverse complement strand
ATAGTACTGATAACTTCGCATTACTTTCAACACGCCTTCATCGTTATCGGCAATGGTATAAAACCCAATAAGCATATGAGCCATTGGAATATTTAACAACTTAGATATCACTTCATCCCATTTGTTGATTGGCGGATTATTAAAATTAGCCCAATGGAAATAGAATACTTTATTGAACTTCACTCCTTCTCCAGGGTTTGCAAAATACACAGTCTCTTCTGGCTGCATAGCAACGAAAACTTGGATTAGCGAGAATAATCCTCTAAAAACGCCTTCATGAGAATACTTCTCTATCTGATTATATGCTTCGCTGACCGGTATCCCACTTTTCTTTAATTCAATATGAATGACTGGCATACCATTTATCAAAAGCATCAGATCTCCACGCCTATTATTTAGAATTGGAGATTTGGTAGGGAAATGAGGCTGCTGCACTATTTGATATCGACTTTCGCCATATGCGATTTCTTGTCGGTCATATATTTTTAAGCTAACCTCTTTACCGAAATGCTCTTTATCATCTGGGTTGTCTCTTTTAATAGACACACTTTTTCCGTTTATAAAGCCATTTAATTTGATAGGAGATTGCAGCAGTTTAATCTGCTCCATAATCTGCTGCATTTCTCCCTCTGTCAATGGGCATTCATTCAAACGATCCTTTTGACGGTTGTTGTTAAACAAAATGTCAGCCCAGTTTTTTAACAAATCTTTTTCTGAAGGATGTCGAATTACTCCTGACTCCCAACCACATTCTATCAAGGCTTTTATGACAGCCTCTTCAAAATCTGTTTCTTTATCAAAATACAATTAACCCCACCTCCTAAATAAACATTTTTTTCATACAAGATGATTTTATATTCCTTAACTTTTCAAGCCTACACTGTTGAAGCGCGATAAGGGTGTCCAATTCTTGAAAATATCGTCCAATCCGTTCCTGCTCTTCATAACTTGGATAGTAAAAATCAAGTGTTAAAAAATCTTCAAAACTGATACTTCTACCATCACGAATTCCGTAAGTTATTAACTCAAGTCTGCTTATAAAAAGTTCTGAATTAAAAATATATTTCCAAAAATGATCATAGTGTTTTTCTTGCTCTTGAAAATCAAAAACAGTATACGCAGGTGATGTTATGCCCTCTACCACCGAATGCGCAAAGCCACCCTGAAACGATCTTAGATGAACAACAAACTGCCCTGGTAGGACTCTTTTATATCCATTTTCATTTCGTGTATCGTGATGAATATTGATACCAGTTTCCGTCCTTTTTATCATTCCATATTCTTGCGACGCTGACAAAACTGGAAGCTCCGGATATCCTTTATCTGCGACTGGTTTAAATATATCTTTTGCCTTACGCTGTTCCCAAGGATCTGTAAATCCATTAAATCGAATCTCAGGTGTTTTATCACCATCTTTAGTGTACATTCTTTCCATCAGGGATTTTTTTACAATTATTAGCTTTTCATACTTAGATACTTCAGAAGCTATCTTATCATCCAACAAAGATAAAAATTCTCCGATTTTTGCTTGCTCTTCAAATTCGTCTGAAAGAATAACATCGGTATCTTTTATTCCAGTTCTTGAAATTGATGTAACTTTTACACCCTGCATTAGAGGTAATAAATTATCGTGATACGCACTTGAATTCAGATAATACCCCATATACTTTGGTGCATATTTCTGTTTTGGACGGCAAGGGATAGTATGTAACCCCGAAATAACCGGAGTATCTTCAACACCAATAACTTCAGTACATTTCCCTACAGACTCGTCTTCGGCAGTATCAGCAATAACAATATCTCCATCTTTTAAGTAAGATTTAAGGAACTTCAATGCAACGGTATCATTATTGATATAAGGGAGTTTTTCACTATTTACATCAAGATACTCTCCGAATTTAACCAACACATCACCGTAATGAATATTTTTTGCCACACCCTCATCATAATTTAACGCATCTCTAGATAATGTGTTATTTGAGAGCATATCAAATGTATCATCAAACTTTTTCTCAATCCACTCAGTTTCATATCCTGCGAATCTGATTTCAGGTTTTTTTCTTTTTTCAGCCATCACTATACCCCCAAAATCTTCTTTAATTCTGCTAATCCCTCAATGTCAGAATCATTGCCAACAAGCTCGTCAATAATATTTGATAATATTTCACTTGTGTTTTCGATTTGATTTTCAATATCAGAAAACGTAGTGCGATATTTATCGTGTAGATAAATTACTTTGTTAATCAGTTCTCCAATGATTTCATCAGGGATAGCAAAAAGAGAATCTACTAATGGCTTTATCCATTTTAATTCTAACAAACGCAAAGATTCGTCCTCTTCCAGATCTTCAATTGTTTCTTTGGTCTTAATATGGAGAGCTTCCGATTTCTGCTTTAGATCCTTTTTAGCCTGGCTTTCTTCTTCCATAAGAGATAATACGATCATCACTTTGTACTCAAATGAATCTTCTGGGAATTCATATGCTCTTTGCAATTCGCTTATTCTACTATTAACAGAGCCTTTCTTGTATGTCCCATCAGCACCTTGCTCCATTAAATTCCACGAAACTGTATCACATTTATTTATATAATCCAGCTTTTCTTTTTTCTTTGAAAGGCTTAGATATCCTCTTAATGCTTTAATTTCATCATTTTCCACATCGCTGACGGCTTCTGCAACAAAACTCTTAACTTCTTTTGTTACAAAAGAATCGTTAGAGTCATTCAATACACTGCTTTCTCTTTCCTCTGCATCAAGCGAATCAATAATCTCGGCATATAAAGAAGTGATTTCTGTTAATCTTTTTTCTATTGCCTGAAGTTCCCCTAAATCTTCAGTAAGAATCTCTCTCTGAACTAAATCAAAAGGCAGTATATGACCATTCCACCCATCCTGTACCTCTGGAACTTCATCATCGTTAGCTTCTTTCTTCTTTAAAATCATGTTAGGATCCACTTGATTTATAACATCGAAACCTTCTGACTGAATCATTTCCAAATCTGTTGAAATTACATCCCAATTATCCGATAGTATCTGATACGCTTTATACTTGTCAGCAAGTTTCACATTTTCTATTCTTGCGAAAACATCCTTGCTTACCTTTTCTTTCTCATGCTCAGCAGATACATCAAGAATTTCTTCAATCAAATCATTTTTAAGTTCTTCATAAAAACCACTAAATTCATTTAAGAATGCCTGCTTGTAGATTTCCAATGACTCATGAGAGGTAATATCCGCTTTAATATCATGGCATTTCACAGCCAAATATTTATCAGAAACTTTCTCAAAAATTGCATCTTTGAGTCCTGGAAAGGCCTCCCAATACCCAAGTAGATGGTCTACTTCCTTAGCAGGGATGCCACCAAACATAGTCGCATGAATATCCCAACTTTCTGCAGCTTCTAAAGAATTAACATAGCGAGGAATATTAAGATTATAATCATTTTCTCTGATAGTTTTCTTTGTAACAAGGGCAGAATACTTTTCTATGGATTCTCTGCTCTTAATAGTGTCAGCAATTTTTTTAATGTCACAGGCTCTAAGTTTGTTATTCTTTCCAGCTCTCTCAAACCCTTTTGATGCATCTATAATCAACACATCTGAACTAGAGCGATTCCTTTTTAGAACCATGACGATAGTAGAAATACTAGTACCAAAAAAGATATTTGATGGTAAACCTATAATGGTATCAATATTGTTCTTTTCTATAAGATTCTCTCTGATTTTACCTTCGTCTCCGCCTCTAAAAAGTACACCATGAGGGAGAACAATCGTCATAATTCCATCATCTTCAAGGTGATATAGATCATGCAATAAAAACGCATAATCTGCTTTGCCCTTTGGCGCTACACCATAATTTTTATATCTTGGGTCGAACTCTTTATTAGACGGGTCCCATTTTTGTGAGTAAGGTGGGTTAGAAACAACGGCATCCACTCGTACCAACTTATATGTTTTATCCTTGTCGGTATCCTCAAAGAAAGGCCAGTCATCCTCTAAGGTGTCACCATTCCTTACATTGATATTTGCAGGACTGATTCCACGCATAACCAAGTTCATTCTTGTAAGGTTGTATGTATTTTCCTTAAGCTCCTGTGCATAATAATCTATCTTGTTTTCTCCTTCAATAAATTTTCCAACGGAGTTACCGATATTGATTAACAACGAACCTGACCCAGATGTAGGATCATATATCTTAATTTGCTTTCTATGTTTCAAATGTTCCGCAATAATTTCTGACATTAGAACAGAAACTTCATGTGGAGTATAAAATTCTCCTGCTTTTTTACCTGCATTGGCAGCAAACATACCAATTAAATATTCGTAAATGAAACCCAGAACATCGTAATCTTGCTTACCATCCATAGGAATTTTCTTTATCAACTTAAGAAGGCTTCTTACAGCTTTTGTTTGCGCCTGTGCAGTTTCTCCAAGCTTAGATAAGCCTGTCTGCAATGTGTTGAAAACTTTCTCAAACACCTTCTTATATACATCATCGATATTACGATCAAAAGCAGATAATGCATCTCTTACATTCGATATGTCGAAATCGTTACCTTTCTTAAGCCAGGTTGAAAAAAGATTCTCATACGCAATAAAATATCCTAAATTTTCCCTTACATGGGTTGCATACTTAACATCATCTTCATTAACTTTTTCAATATCAGCATCAGTTAACTTTTCTTTTCTAAATAAAGCAACCTCTTTTTCTGATAAAAATTTATAGAAAATAAAGCCAAGAATAAAATCCTTATATTCATAAGCCTCAATTTTTGACCTCATTTGATTTGCAGATTCCCATATTGTAGCTGCAAGTTGCTGTTTATTCATATCACTTTTCCTTCCTTTTCACATAGATTAATTCAATGTCATATCCCAAGCCTTCCATCATCTGCACGAAAGTTTTATTCAATACCCCATCACTCTTTTTCACAATACGATTTATATACTGACCTGTCTTGCCAATTTTTTCTGCAAGACCCGCCTGAGTTGTATCATTTTCCAGACATTTCATTTTTATATCCTTTTCAATATTATTTAATATCATTTTGTACCCCCATTTCCTTACAAGGAATATTATGATATGCCAAGTTTAATTGCACGTTTATATTATAACACATTATTGATTAAATTCCAGCACAAAAGAGATGATTTTATAAACATTATAGGTTTTCATGTATTACGTAGTGGCATATGAAGTAGTCTCCTCAATCCACCTACGTCAATCCTATCTTCACACCATGTCCGTTTTAATTCTGTCAACTCGACATCAACTTAACAGTAATTCTGTCCACTCACCACATTTTTGACAGTAATTCTGTCAACTCACTAGGTAGAAAGTAATTCTATCCACCCAACCCTGTGTTTTCTTGTTTTTAGATATGTTCTTACATGAAAAATTTCCGTGACCTTCAACCCAGCTTTTATATGAGTTCAAAATCACGGAAAGCCCTTTATATCAAGCACTTTTACATTCTTATTTATCAGCTATTGACATCAATGCAACCGTCTCAACGTGGTGGGTCCATGGAAACTGGTCTACCGGTTGAATTTTTTTAAGCTGGTAGCCTCCTGTTTCTAAAAGCTTAATGTCTCTTGCCAGCGTGGACGGATTGCAGGATACGTAAACCACTCTTTTGGGTGACATATTTATTATTGTGTCTATAACTTCCTGTTCACATCCTTTTCTTGGAGGGTCAACTATTACAACATCTGCTTTAATATTTTTGCTGTACAATTTCGGAAGCAATTTTTCTGCCTTTCCTGTGAAAAATTCTGCATTTGTTATATTATTTTTTACCGCATTTTCTTTTGCATTTATTATTGATTGCTCTACTATTTCAACGCCGTATACTTTTTTCGCATATTTTGCCGCCATGAGGGATATTGTTCCTATTCCGCAATATATATCAAAACAAATATCATTTTTTCTTATATTTGCATATTCTATGGCTATGTTGTAAAGTTTTTCTGTTTGTACGGGATTAATTTGAAAAAATGTTTCCGGAGATATGGTGAAAATCAAATCTCCGATATTGTCTTTTATTGTTCCGTCACCGTACAATGTGATATTTTTATACCCCATTATAAGGTTTGTGTTTTTGATGTTTATATTTTGAACTACCGTCTTTATTTCTTTAATATTTGAGGTAAGTTCTTTTACAATATTATCTTTGTTGGGGAAATTTTCTGTTGATGTAACAATTATAAGCATCAGTTCATTTTGACGGTTGTTCCTTATTACAATATTTCGCACTGTTCCTTTTTCTGATTTTTTATCATAAGCTTCTATTTTGTATTTAACCATTAATGATTTAAAAAGCTGCACAGTTTTATCAGCTTCACTACTTTGAAGCATGCAGTTTGAAATATCCACGGTGTTGTATGTTCCCTGCTCATATGGTCCTATGATTATTTCTTTGTTTTTCATTGCAACTGAAAATGCTGTTTTATTTCTATATCTGAAAGGATTATCCATTCCAATGGTATCATTTATAACAGTATTTTCCATATTAACAGATGATCTTCTCATTTCATTAACTACTCTGTTTTTCTTGTAAATAAGCTGCGCGCAGTAATCCATATGCATAAGCTGACAGCCTCCGCATTCATAAAAGTAATCACATGAAGGTTTTATTCTGTCTTTTGAATATTTAATTATTTTCAAAAGTTTTCCCACTGCAAAATTTTTCTTTTTTTCTGTTATTTCTATTTCAACTAAGTCTCCTTTTATTGCTTTGTCAATAAACACAACAAAATTATCAACTTTTGCAACTCCCTGGACTGTATGATTTAAATCTATAATTTCTACTTGTTTTTTTTGACCTATTTCTAACATAAAGACTCCTGTAATAGTATTTGTTACTACAATATAAACATCCTTGTTGTTGCAAATTCTTTTACGTCTTTTGCAGTAAATGACACTGTGTGTGTTCCTGTTTGAGTTACTCCCGGATAATATGAAGCTCTTTTAGCTTCTGTGTGCTCCTTGTAATTTATTTCAACTTCAAATTTTTCAGGGATAACTATTTTACATGCTGAAATGTGCTTAAGAGCGTTTTTAACCCCTTCTTTTATTAAGTCACATGCATAATCAGGATTGATGCTTACAGTTGCACCTCCAACACCTTCCTTAACTGCAACTGTTTCTATTCCATCATTAAACTCTTTTGCTTTTTCACAAAGCATTTTATCTCCGCTTAAAAATACTACAGGTACTCCGTAACTTGCTGCAATGTAAGAGTTTATAGTAAATTCTGATGCTATTTCACCATTAACTTTTATAAAGTTATTGCCTAAATTCATAGTATGAGCTAATGGGCTGCCGTTATATCCTGCTCCTGAATGGTATCCGATAAATATTGCTGCATCAAATGTTTCATCAAGTCCGGCTACCATTGAATCGGGGCAGTTAGTCCATCCCCTGCTAAGTCTTACACATTTAGGA
>JBASLQ010000384.1:0-2454 GCA_049656425.1 Sedimentibacter sp. | reverse complement strand
GCTTCATTTCTGTCAAGTGCAATTACTGTGGCTCCTCTTTGTGCTAAGCTTAAGCAGCATGACTTTCCAATTCCGGAAGCACCGCCCGTAATCACTGCAACTTTTCCATTAAACTTCAAAATTCATTCCTCCTTAATTTTATTAAGCTAAATTTTTGAAATCTTGATAAATCAGACTTCATATGTAATCAGAAACTTCTTTAAATTTATAAATAAATTTCCGTACAATGACATTGAAACTTTTACTGACCTTATTGCTTAATTAATTCATGTAAACTAAGAATATAATGATGCTGATTAATTAAGAATTTATTATTTATAATCGATTTCATAACTAGTATACTACAATACTAATAAAAAATCAATCCTATATTTGCTCTTTATAAATCCAAATGAATAACTTTTAGTATGCTAGGATACTAATCTGTATACTAAAAGCTATTTTTAGATTTTCTTTGAACTATTTAACTAAAACAGTCAGGTAACTTTATAGGTTTTCTGTAAAAAGATTTGCATTGAATTTTTGCAGATAAAGTTTTGTAGGTGTCTCCATATGCTTAATCAGTGACTTGTAGCTGTTAAATTCATCTCCGTTAGCCATATTAAGATATACATTGTAATGTTCATCTATGGTTATTGGCATAACTGACTTGTAATATGAACGTGCAAGAAATTTTATTGTGCCGATATAGCTGTTGAATATTGAATTAAAAGTTTTATTGTCTGCAAATTCTACAATTATCTTATGAAATTTGATGTCTAATTCCAAGAACTCATTTAGGTTTATATCTTCACGTTTTTCATAAATATCCTCATGCTTTTTATAAATGTCCTTATGTTTCTCATAAATTTCCTTTTGTTTCTCAAAAGTATCTTTTAACTCAAGCAATGTTCTTTGAGCTTTTTCTGTCTTGTACTGCTTGGCAATGTAAGCACTGCAATAGCCCTCAATTGAACAGCGAAGCTGAAAAGACTGAACAATGTCGCTTATAGTAACTTGATGAAGTTTAAATCCCCTGTACGGTATAATATCAATATAATTGTCATGATTTAACCGTTGAAGAGCTGCTCTCACAGGAGTCCTTGATATTCCCAATTCCTGAGCTATTTTTTCTTCCGAATAAATTTCATCATTGTCAAACGTTTCGTCCATAATTTTTTCCATTAAATATTCATATGCTTTTTCTTGTAAGTTCTTATTAATATACATATATTTCTATTTCTCCCTTTATACATCATAAATTCATATCAAACAATATACCATCATTATAATACAAATTTTTCAAAATAAATAGGTATTATTTATAAGTATAGATATATATAATATTATCCCTAACCCTTAATAAATGTCAACAACTACAGCCCAATAAGTATACGTCTGTTACTATTAATTATATTTTAAAGGTTTTACCTCACATTTAAGATATCTTACAGCATTTTCTGCTAGCGATAACATCTCATTTTCACCGGGGCACAAATATATTGGTGCCAAAAAACTAACTCTATCTTTAATCCAATTAACTAATCTTTCAGAATACGCAAGGCTTCCAGTTAAAACGATAGCATCAACTTTACCCTTAAGTGCAGCAGCTTCGGCACCAATTTCCTTGCAAACTTTGTAAGCCATAGCCTCAAATACCTCTAATGCATACTTATCGCCATTTTTTATTCTGTCTTCAACTTCTAGACCACTGTTTGTTCCAAGATAGGACATCAAACCCCCATTACCTTTAACTTTCTTTATCATTTCACCTTCTGTATATTTGCCAGAAAAACACATTTTTATGAGTTCTCCTGCCGGAACAGTCCCAGCTCTTTCTGGAGAAAATGGACCTTCACCATCAAGCGCATTGTTAACATCAATTACTAATCCCTTTTCATGGGCAGCAACGGAAATTCCTCCTCCAAGATGTACTACTATTAAGTTTAATTTATTGTACGATACTCTAAGCCTATCAGCTATTACTCTTGCAGTTCTCTTTTGATTTAATGCATGAAACGAGCTTACCCTTGGCAATTCTTTCATACCTGAAAATCTTGCTAAATTGCACATTTCATCTGTAACGGGCATATCTGCGGTAATTACAGGAATATTATATTCTCTTCCTAACTCATATGCAATAATATCTCCGACGCTTGCAGGGTGAGTTCCATAAACTTCACTTCTCATGTCTTTAAGCATTTCTTCATTTACTTCATAAATACCACCTGGTATTGGTTTTACAAGTCCACCTCTGCAAGCAATGACATTAAAATCTTTTAAATCAAATCCATTTTCAACAAGTGAATCAATTATTTTTCCTTTTCGAAATTCAACTTGCTCCCATATGCTATGAAATACAGATAATTCTTCGTTCGAATGTTGAATTGATTTTTTAAAAATTTCATTTAATGAATCATAAACAGCAACTTTTGTTGATGTAGAACCTAAATTTAAAATTAATGATCTTTCCTC
>JBASLQ010000383.1:0-1509 GCA_049656425.1 Sedimentibacter sp. | reverse complement strand
TGTTAAAAACTGTTACCAAAACATCGTCAAACATTTCAGAACATCTTTTTATCAAATCAAAATGACCACATGTAATGGGATCAAAGCTACCTGCATATAAAACTTTCATTTTAATCCTCCATCAACTTCATTATACTTATTCTTGTTCTTCCATATATTTTTTCTTTATATTTTATCACATTTATATCAATGTTTTCAAATACTGTTTCTGATTTATCGCTTTCAATAATAAGCATGCCGTCAGGCTTCAAAATATTATTTCCAAATACACTTTTTGCAATATTTGAACAGCATTTCAAGTCATAGGGAGGATCTGCAAATATATAATGAAATTTTTCATTGTTTTTAGTTAAATTTATTATTGCTTTTTCATAATCACTGCATATAATTTTTGCTTTCTCTTGAAAATTGCATAACTCAAGATTTTTTTTCACATAACTTAAACTTTTATGAGATGTATCCACAAAACAACAAGACTCCGCGCCTCTTGCCAAAAACTCTATACCAACATTTCCAGAACCCGCAAACAAATCTAAAACTCTGGAATCTTCATCAATAAATCCAATAATATTAAATACAGCTTCTTTTATTTTATCGCTTGTAGGTCTTACCGACATGCCTTCAGGCGCATAAAGCTTCTTTCCTTTATTTGTTCCGGATATTATTCTCATTTTAACCTCTTCTTAACTCAATTAATAATTAATTGAATACAATGTTTTCGTCCTTAAATAAGTTCATTATTTGTTTTTTTAGATTTCTATAATCATTGCCCTCAAGGTGCGGGTTTTCTTTAAGCATATTCTTTGATAAAACTTGAACAATTTGCACTACTTCAACATCATTAATTATATTTTGAATTTCATATTTTGACAAGCCATGCTGCTTTGTACCAAAAAAATCACCAGGTCCCCTGATTTTCAAATCTTCTTCTGCAATTAAAAAGCCATTGCTGGTTTTTTTCAAAATATTCATTCTGTCTGCAGATTTTCTTGACCTGCTTTCATTTATCAAAATGCAGTAAGACTGAAATTTTCCTCTTCCAACTCTTCCTCTTAACTGGTGAAGCTGCGCAAGTCCAAATCGTTCGGCATTTAAAACGAGCATAATTACAGAATTAGGAACGTTGACTCCAACCTCTATTACTGTAGTTGATACAAGCACATTTATTTTACCGCCATAAAATTCATTTATAACCGCTTCTTTTTCCGCATTGTTCATTTTGCCGTGCAAAAGCCCCAGTTTATATTGGGAAAAATATGAACTTTTAAGTTCATTATAAATATTTGTAGCTGAATCCAGCTCTAAAGTCTCTGACTCTTCAACTAAAGGTGCAACTATGTACGCTTGACGGCCATCGTTTATCTGACTTTTAATAAATTCATATGCATTGCTTTTATCACTTTCCTTAATAACACTTGTTATAACTTTTTGCCTTCCGGGAGGCATTTCATCAATCACAGATATGTCCAAATCTCCATAAAGCATAAGTGCCAGTGTTCTTGGAATAGG
>JBASLQ010000382.1:0-5125 GCA_049656425.1 Sedimentibacter sp. | reverse complement strand
GTGTAGATTTTCCTGTTCCGTTAACGCCCACGATTCCTATTTTGTCACCATTATTAACGTATAAATCAACATTGTTTAAAAGTATTTTTTCTCCAAAGCTTTTACTTATTTTTTCAAGTGTTAATATCATTTTATTTACCTTTCAAAAAAATTTTACAACAACTCTACTCCATTAATAACCAATTTGAATTTTAATCTTAAATAATCGGCTGCTCTTCTACAAAGAAGCATGCGCCCTAAAAATATTTCAAAATAATCCATCAAAGCACAGACCTTAGTATCTATTGTTAAATCAAGAACTATGTCTTTATTTTGTTCATTTAATGTGAGGCTTGACGATTCAACTGAATAATTTACTCTATCGTGAATATCAAATGTTGCAAAATCCCTGTTTCTTACTCTGGATCTTCGAACATCTGATTTGTCTGCTAAAATTAAGGCTGCAGCAACTTCATTGACAGGAACTGCTGTAGATTCATCGTGGTTTCCTATTGCTGATATTACAGTTGCAATTTCAGTTACATCCATACCCATTTTGTCTAATATACGAAACGCCATAATAGCACCGCTTTGTGCATGGTCAACTCTGTTTACCACATTTCCTATATCATGCATGTATCCTGCTATTTTAGCAAGTTCTGCTGTTCTTTCTTCATATCCGAGTTTACTTAAAATATCTTTTGCTTGTTTTGCAACTTTTTCAACATGAGCAAAAGAGTGCTCTGTGTAACCTAAAGTAACTAAAGATTCATCTGCCTTCTTAATATAGGTTTGTATTTCATTGCTGTTTTTTATATCACTAAATGTAATCATAATTTCCTCTCTCATTACAATATGTTGAACTTCTTAAAATTTAAAAAGAGTAAATGGATAGCTGTTTGGTAGTGCGGTAAATTCTGTGTATTCTTTTGTTTTTGGATGCCTGAATCCAAACTTATATGACCACAGTGCAATTTGAGTGAATTCTTTTTTCTTTACAAATACTTTGTTGTATTTATTGTCTCCCCAAATAGGTACTCCTGCATTTGAAAGCTGAACCCTTATTTGATGATGTCTTCCTGTGTGAAGTTTTATTTTTAAAAGCGACAATATTCCATATTCTTCTGTTTCTAATGAAGCTAAAGTTTCATATTCCAATTTGGCTATTTTCCCTAACTTATCTTCTGCTGTTGTTATCTTTGACATGTTTATTGTTTTAAGTTTTTTTAAATAATCTTCTAATGTTTCTTTTTCGCTTGCAGATGTACCGCAAACTACAGCGAAATATTCCTTTTGTGTTTGCCTTAATTGAACTTGTTTAGAAAGCTCTTTATTTGCAAATTCATTTTTTGCAAAAACAATAATCCCTCCAACAGGTCTGTCAAGTCTTTGTATAAGACCCAAGTACGGTTTTGTTTCTTTTTTGCTTAAATATTTTAAAGCTTCACTCATTAAATCTTCATCATTCGTTTTATCACTTTGAGATGGCACTCCCTGCGGCTTCACCATGCAAAGTATGTGCTTATCTTCATATATTATATTTATTTCCATTTTTTCTCCATTAAATTAAGTTCTTAAATTGCCTATGTTATATTAAATCTGCATAATTTGCTTCTGCAGCCATAATTAAATCATCCGGTTTAATTATTATTTGTATTCCTACTGCTCCTGCACTTACCAGCATTTTATCCTGAAGCAATGCAGATTCATCTATAAATGTTTTATAATGTTTTTTCATTCCAACAGGTGAACATCCACCTCTGATATATCCCGTATTTTTTGTAAGTTCTTTTAAAGGTAGCAGTTCGATGTTTTTTTCATTTGAAGCTGCCGCTGCCTTTTTTAAATCAAGTTCATATTCAACAGGCACACAAAATACATAAAGTTCGCTGCTGTGCCCTACAGATACCAGTGTTTTAAATACAGCTTCCGGATTTTGTCCGGTTTTATGAGCTACTGAAACTCCGTCTATTTTACCGTCCTCACACTCATATGTCATATAATCATACTCGATGTTCATTGAATCAAGAATGCGCATGGCATTTGTTTTATTAAATTTTTTCACACTATCACCCCATATTAAAATAATCTTGTGTACAGTTCATATATTACAAAAATATTTACTATTAATGCAATGCCTGTAATTGCAACAAATGCAGTCTTTTTAGTTTTGTGGTGGAACAATATCATTGCAACAATGCTTCCTATAGTTCCTCCTAAAAAACTTGTTAAATGGAGAGTTTTTTCTTGTATTCTCCATTTGTCTCGTCTTGCTTTTTGTTTATCCACATAAAACATAATAAATGATATTAAATTAATTAATACTAAGTATATTAAAATGTATTTTAAATAATTATTCATATATATCTCGCTATAAGTTTATTTATTGTTTTGCCTTCCTGCACAAATCTTTCTTCGTACTCTGTCATAACATTGTCTTTATTATATGGGCTGTTGTGTAAGTCTCTTGTAACCATGAGTAATTCCCAATTATCATCTTTAAATTGTTCTAGGGAATACTCAAATAAATCATCATTGTCTGTTTTCATGTGAATTTCACCGTTTTCAACAAGTACAATTTTATATACATCCAAAAAATTCTTATGAGTAAGTCTCCTTTTATAGTGTGAAGGCTTAGGCCATGGGTCTGAAAAATTAAGGTAAATTCTTTCTATTGATTTCGGTTCAAAAACTTCCTTTAATATATCACCGTTTGAATATATCACAAAATAATTGTCAGGTTCATTTTCAAAAACGGATTTTGCACATCTGTAAGCAACTTTTACGCTTTTTTCAAATCCGAAAAAATTTATATCAGGATTTTTCAAGGCTGTTTCTCTTAAGAATTTTCCTTTTCCGCATCCTAATTCCACATGTATTGGATTGTTGTTATTAAATGCATTATTTAATTTGTATCCTCTTTTTTCTGGTTCAGTAATTGCTTTTTCATGATTCTGCAAATATTCATACTGTCCAGGAACATATCTTAATCTCATATTTGTCTCCTTATTCTAATAATAGAATTCTACATTATTTTATAATATTTAACAATAATAATTTTTTACGTCATTTACTCACTTGCATTAAACCTTAAAACAAAGTAGAATATTAACAACAAATGAAAAGGGGTGAATTATGGATTTCTTATTTAATATTTCAGGACCTGTTTTATATATCATAATATTTTTCGCGAAAATAATTGAAGTTTCAGTTTCAACTGTTAGATTGGTTTTGATAAACAAAGGTGAAAGAGTTAAAGGTGCTCTTTTAGGTTTTGTTGAAATTATGATTTGGCTTATTGTAGTAAGCTCAGTTTTGAATAACATAACAGAAGATCCAATTAAAGTATTAGTTTATGCCATTGCCTTTTCATTGGGGAATTTCATTGGCGTGACAATCGAGTCGAAAATAGCAGTAGGTCTGTCTTCCATACAGGTAGTAGTAAATGGAGAAGAAGGTGAAGTATTGGCGGATATACTCAGGAACCAAGGATTTGGTGTAACTATTATTGACGGAAGAGGAAAAAATGACAGCAAGAAAAATTTGTTATTCATTCAGCTTAAAAGAAAGAAAATTCCTGAAGCTGTAAAGTTAATAAAACAAACTAATCCAAATGCATACATCACTGTAAATGATATAAAGTCCATGATGGGCGGATATATTAAATAGCAAAGGACGCCGACGGCGTCCTTTATTCTTATTATTTTATAAAAGCATTATAAATAGCTTTTATAGCTGTTTCAAAATCTTTATCTTCAACTCCAACAATGATATTAATCTCACTTGATCCTTGATCAATCATTCTTATATTAACATTGTTTTCACCTAAAGCATTAAATAGTTTAGCTGAAATACCTGATTTATAAGCCATTCTTATTCCAACAGTTGATATTAAGCTTAAATTTTTAATAACTTTTACAGATTCAGTCATTAACTTTATCTTCAATTCTTCAACTATTTCATGTGTTAATTTATCAACGCTTTCTGTTGGAAGAACAATAGAAAAACTGTCTATTCCTGATGGTATATGGTCTATGCTTATTCCTCTGTTTTCAAATACTTCCAAAGCTTTTCTAATAACTCCGACTTCATTTGCCATATGTTCTTTATGAACATAAAACACAGTGAAATCCTTTCTGCCGGCAATTCCTGTAATTATGTGATCATTCGCATAATTTTCATCTATTTGGTCATCGCCAACAATTATTGTGCCAGGATTCTCAGGATCATTAGTATTTTTTATATTTATTGGAATGCCAGCTTGTCTCACCGGAAGTACTGCTTCATCATGCAACACAGAAGCTCCCATGTACGAAAGTTCTCTAAGTTCCTGATATGTAATTTTCGTTATTTGCTTTGGATTTTTAACAATTCTAGGGTCAGCCATTAAAAATCCTGAAACATCAGTCCAATTTTCATACATATCCGCATTAGCAGCACTAGCTATTATTGATCCTGTTATATCAGATCCGCCTCTTGAAAATGTCTTTATGCTTCCGTCAGGGTATGAACCGTAAAAACCAGGAATTATTGCTTTCTTTGATTTACCTAATGCTTCTGTCAATTTTTCATGTGTCTTTTCCTTGTTGATTAAACCATTGTAATTAAAGAATATTACATCTTTTGCATCTATAAAATCACACTGTAAATAGTCAGCCATAAGCAAAGCACTTAAGTACTCACCTCTGCTTACTATATAATCTTCGTCACATTTATTGTCTAAATTTTCTCTTATGTTTTCGAATTCATGATCTAAGTCTATATTCAAATTTAATTCTTCTTTAATTGATTTAAATCTATCTTCTATTAATTTCAGTACAGGTGTATATGGAACTGAAAATTTCAAATGTGCATGTGTTAAATATAATAAGTCGGTAATTTTATTGTCATCTTTGAATCTTTTGCCTGGTGCTGAAACCACGACAAACTTTCTTTCTTCATCATCTTTTACTATGTCGTGCACCTTCTTAAACTGAGTTGCATCAGCCAGTGAGGTACCTCCAAATTTAGCAACCTTAATCATCTTTTCCTCCTATCCGCATTATAACTTTCTAACAATAACACACGCATAGTATTATGTCAACAGTTTTAATACAGATGTCCTCAGTATGCACATACATTACTGAAAGATATCATAATATTAATA
>JBASLQ010000381.1:0-5174 GCA_049656425.1 Sedimentibacter sp. | reverse complement strand
AAGGAAGCAATTTCATTAAAAGTAGATAAAGCAATGCTTTTGACAGATCGTAAATTTGCAGGAGCAGATACTTTGGCAACTTCATATGCTCTATGCAAAGGCATTGAAAAAATAGGTGAATTTGATTTGATTATATGCGGAAAACAGGCAACAGACGGTGATACTGCACAAGTCGGACCAAGTTTGGCTAAAACACTGGGCATTGCATACGCAACTGACATAAGCAAAATAATTGAATTGAACAAGGGTAAAATGCATTGCATGAAAATAACTGATGACGGGTATGAAGAAATTGAAATAAAGTTACCTGCACTTATTACTGTAGTTAAAGAAATTAATATGCCAAGACTTCCTTCCATAAAAAGTATGAGAACTGCTAAAAATGCGGAAATTGAAATAGTTACTTTTACTGATGCAAATGCAGATGAAAACAAAGCAGGTTTAAAGGGTTCACCAACACAAGTACGAAAGACATTTGTTCCTGTACATGATGTGAACAGTGAAATTATCGAAGGAACTGCAGAAGAAAAAGCAAATAAATTAGCAGAAATATTATTGAAAATAGTAATTTAGAAAGGACGGTAAAGTAATGGCAAACATAAATATATTAAAAGACAAGTGCGTCGGATGCAAGAAATGCGTTGGCTCATGCCCCTTTGGGGCTATAGAAGTAACAGATAAAAAAGCAGCAATAAATGAAAAATGTACACTTTGCGGTTCTTGTGTTGAAAGCTGCAAATTTGGAGCAATAAATTTTGAAAGAGATGAAACTGAATATAGAGATTTAAGCAGCTATAAAGGAATTTGGGTATTTGCTGAACAAAGATACGGCAAATTGAAATCTGTTGCATTAGAATTAACAGGAAAAGCTAAAGAACTGGCTTCATATTTGAATGTTAAAGTTACTTCTGTTGTTCTAGGAAGCAACATTAAACTTCTTGAAAAAGAATTGATTGCATACGGAGCAGATGAAGTATTGCTTATGGATGCAAGCTGGCTTAATGATTTTAATGACCATGTGTATGGTGAAATAATGATTGATTTAATAAAAGAATACAAACCTGAAATTGTGCTCATAGGAGCTACTTCAAACGGACGTTCTTTGGCACCTTATATATCATCAACTTTAAAAACAGGACTGACTGCCGATTGCACAGTCTTGGAAATAGACAAAGATGAAAGATTGCTGCTTCAGACGAGACCTGCTTTCGGAGGCAATTTAATGGCAACCATAGTATGCCCAAATAACCGTCCGCAAATGGCAACAGTAAGACCTAAAGTATTTAAACCAATAGAACCGGATTACAATGCATCAGGAGAAATAACAATTCTTCCTGCTCCGTCACCAATTGAAAGATTTGTTAAAAAAATAAAAAATATAGACAACGAAGAAGGCTTGAACTTATCTGATGCTGATATAATAGTAAGTGTGGGCAGGGGAATAGGAAGTGCCAAAAACATTCAACTTGCTAAGGATTTGGCGGATGCTCTTGGAGGAACGGTTGGTTCATCAAGACCTGTTGTAGATTTAGGATGGATGCCATACAGCCAGCAAGTAGGGCAAACAGGAAAAACTGTTGCTCCCAAGGTTTATATAGCATGCGGCATATCTGGAGCAATTCAGCATTTGGCAGGACTTGCAGACATTGAAACTATTGTTGCAATCAATACAGACCCGGATGCTCCTATATTTAAAGTTGCAAATTATTGTATAGTTGGTGATGTTAAAGAAATTTTACCACTTCTTACAGAGCAAATAAAAAATAATAAAAATTAAATAAACGAGAGGGTCTGACCCTCCCGTTTATATTATTACAAAATTTCATTTATTCCTGAAAATAATCATAAAGCTGTTCCATCTGTTCATAGGTTAACATTCCTACATAACCTCTGACAGCTTCGCCCTTTTTGTTAACGGCAATAGTTGTAGGGAATGATCTTACTCCGTACATATTTGAAACTTCCATATCCTTATCAAGCACTACGGCAAGTTCAAGATTGTTGTCTTCCATAAATTTCTGAACTTGTTCCTTTGTTTCCCCTACATTTACGGTCAATATCAATAAATCTTTATCTTTGTATATGTCTTGCAGTCTTTGCAAATCAGGCATTTCTGTTACGCAGAAACCGCACCAGGTGGCCCAGAAATTAATTATTACATTTTTATCTTTTAAGTTGCTTAGTTTTATGGTTGTGCCATCAATAGATTCAAGTTCGAAATCAGGAGCTATTATTGCATTGCTATTTATTTGTGTATCTTCCTGCTGAGTATTATCTTGATTTTGTTCATTAACACCTGTGTCAGAACATCCAGCTGTTAATACAGTTATCATAATCAATAAAGTTATTATTTTTTTCATGTATATCCCTCTCCAATAGACTATTTAGGTATTACCCATTTATTTCATTGTTTAAACACAAATGTTCACACCAACAGTACTTGTTTTTGTTTTAAATACTAAAGGGTGAATCTCTATTGCTTTATTATATGCATTATTCAAACTCTCCTTGCATTCAAATAAACCAAAAACTGCAGAACCGCTTCCTGTCATATTAGAGCATACAGCTCCATTTTTAATCATAAAATCCTTTATATCATTAATTTCCGGATGAAATTTTTCAACTACTTTTTCCAGAGTATTTGAAGAAGACAATGAAGCTTCATGAAATTTATTTTCACTTATATAATTTAATATGTTATTGTCTGAATAATTATAATTTTCAGGAGTCAAATTGCTATAAACGAAAGAAGTAGACATAGAAAAATCAGGTTTTATTATTAATATGTTTTCCCACATGAAATTATTAAGTTTCGTAAGTTTTTCTCCAATACCTTCTGCTAAACATGTTCCCCCAAGCAGGCAAAACGGAACATCAGCTCCTACATTAAGCCCTATTTTCAGCATGTCATTTTCTGAAATATTCAAATTCCAAAGCCTGTTCAATCCTGCTATAACTGCGGCTGAATTGCTGCTCCCTCCGGCAAGACCGGCTTCTGAAGGTATATTTTTATTTATTTTTATATTTACACCTGAACTAATATTGTACGTTTTTTTAATTATGGCTGCAGCCTTATGACATATATTATTTTCGTCAACAGGAATATCTTTATTGCTGCATTCAATAATAATATCATTTTTATCAATTGGTTCCAGTATTACTTCATCATATAAATCAATTGATTGCATAACAGTTTTAATCAAATGATAACCATTTTGAAGTTTACCTCCAATATCTAAAAACAAATTAATTTTTCCATAAGAATATAGTTTCAACATAATATTTCCTCAACTTGTTTATAATAATCTAAAATATTATATAATAAACAGCAATTTATAACAACAAAAATTATATTATAATATTTTTAAAAATGATGTTTAGAAAATATTTTTGGGGGTATATATTTAATATAACATAAGTTTTACTAAGTATTACTGATACAACAAATAATTTAATTGAGATATATTAATAGTCAGTAGAATTAATTTAGTAAAATGAATGAATATATACAAATTGACGGAAGAGGTGATTCCACCAAAAACAGAATGTGAAATACAAAATGAATAACACCCGGTTTTCTAGTGTGTAACTGCAGAAAACCGGGTGTTATATTCATTTAAAACAAATCTTTTTTAATAAGTAAGAAACCCACTACGGTAGCTGTTATTACAGATATACCAACTATTATCCAAAATCCGAATGGTGAACCTGAAAATGGAATATTCAATAAATTCATTCCAAAGAAGCTGGAGAACATTGTT
The DNA here is from genome assembly GCA_049656425.1 of Sedimentibacter sp. Lineage (GTDB taxonomy): Bacteria > Bacillota > Clostridia > Tissierellales > Sedimentibacteraceae > Sedimentibacter. The sequence goes on along the minus strand of JBASLQ010000381.1, from coordinate 1,413 downwards.
GGTATTGCCATTAATATAGTTATTGATGTTAAAAGTTTCATTACTATATTTAAATTATTAGATATGATAGAAGCAAAGGCATCCATCATTCCACTTAAAATTCCGCTGTATATGTTGGCCATTTCAATGGCTTGTTTATTTTCAATAATTACATCTTCAAGTAAATCCTCATCATCAGAATATTTCTTTATGATATTAATTCTGAGAATTTTTTCCATTACGATTTGATTTGCTTTTAGTGAAGTTGTTATATAAACCAACGATTTTTCCAAGTCAAGAAGCTGAAATAATTCCTTGTTTTTCAATGATTGATGCAGCAGCTTTTCAACAGAATTGCTCATTTTGTCTATTTGTCTTAAATAAAGCAAGTATCTTTGAGCATTTTTGTACAATAATTGATACAAGAATCTATATTTCTTGTAAGTAAAAAATGTGCGGATGCTGTTTTTTTCAAATTGATCCAGAACAATTGAATTTTTCAAGCATACTGTTATGATGTTCTTATCTGTAATAATTATTCCTAAAGGGAGAGTTTCATAAATAATATGATTATCTGTTTTTTCCACATATGGAGTATCAACCAATATTAAAACCTGGTCATTTTCTGATTCTAGACGAGCACTTTCTTCTTCATCCAATGCTGCTCTTAAAAAATCTCTGTCGACGCCTAGCTCATCTTCAATGAAATCCAGTTCTTCTGTTGTTGGATCAACCAAGCTGATCCAAGCACCATCTTCAATTTCTTCCAGCTTGAATAGAGTGTCGTCTATAGTTTTAAAAATATCAAGCATTTTTCACCTCAATTTAATAATAGATTTTCTCTATTACCAAATTGATAAGTCAGTAATAGAGAAGTATTCAGTTGTTTTTAATAAAATTTGCGACTTGACCGTAGGGACCTCATCCATTACATTCACATCCTTTTTTTAAGATTAATTTGCCTTTATTATAATAGTCTATTTTATTTCGTTTTGCAAGATATAATTAAAGGAAATTAAAGAAAAAACACATAAAATTTATGTTAATGGTAAAGATACTAATAAATGAATAATATTTCCCTGCTTTTCATTTAATATAGAATAGAAGGTGATTTTTTGACAGTCAGTACCGTTACAAGAGTCAAAGGAATAGTTGAAGGCTGTGTTGGGCAAAGAGTTAAGTTTAAGGTTAAAAAAGGTAAAAGCAAAAGCCAAATAGGAGAAGGCATTATAGCAGACACATATCCTTCTGTATTTACAGTCTATGTGGAAAAGAGAGGAGTTAAAAGAGTTGTGTCTTTTAATTATATTGATATATTAACAAACTATGTAGAGTTTACAATTTGTGATGAAAAGGAAACAAGAATTGTGTAATAATGACGTACAAAGCATACAAAATAAACTGCTGATTTTAAAATCAGCAGTTTATTTTGTA
>JBASLQ010000380.1:0-2300 GCA_049656425.1 Sedimentibacter sp. | reverse complement strand
AATGAAAAGTTGAAAAACAAGAAGAAACATTTGAATAGACTATCCATGCCATATGAATTATACAGATCAGTTGAAAATGCAATTAATCTTAAGAATAAAAGAACAAAAAGAGATAAAGAGGTGTTAGATTCTCTAAAAAAGCTGATAGAAGGCAATATAGATTAGTATTGTAAATGATTATTATTGAAGTATATATTAATCGATATGTATGATTAAGGTGAGACAATTGAATATAAACAATAATCTAATTCTTATCAAAGATGAAGACAAGACTCAAAATATTGCTAGTTGCAAATATGTAAATGGAAAATATGAAGTCGTTTTTAGTACTTCACCAAAATTATTTTCATATGCATACCTAAGCGTAAGATGGATTAGAAATCCACAAAATATTGACACGAGTTCAGTAAAAATTTCTCGTGACGGAAGGAATTTGTTTGATATCAAGCAAATACTGCAGTTTGAAGATTATTATCGCATTTTTTTTGGTAATGGCAAAATTAGCTCTTATAAAATAAAAGACCTTGTTATTGAAAAGAACAGTTTATGTGACAAGAGTACAAGCAGTTGCTTTGAATATTTTAAATGTATTGCAGATAAGGTCAGCATAAGAACTGATGAAGGCAAAAAAATATTATCAGATCAAATTGATAAAATAAGTTTTATAAGTCCTAATACTGCATTAGCAACATACTTAAATCCAGATGATAAATTTATTAAAGGAACTACATTTTCTGAGATATATTTTCCGTTTGGATGCAATTTAAGCCAAATGCAGGCTGTATCTAATGCACTTTATAATAAAATAAGTGTAATTGAAGGACCTCCTGGAACAGGTAAGACTCAAACAATTCTAAACATTATCGCAAATGCAGTAATAAATAACAAGACAGTTGCTGTTGTTTCTAACAATAACTCTGCAACTGACAATGTCTTTGAAAAACTGCAAAATAGTGGTTTTGATTTTATTGCAGCTCCATTAGGTAAATCCGTCAACAAGAAAGAATTTGTAAATAGCAAGCAATCAAATTATCCTGATTTTAATGAATACAAATGTGAAACAGGCAAACTTGATATTTTAAAAGAAGAAATTGTTAAGCTACAAAAAGAATTAAAAGAAATGCTAAATGATAAAAACAGAATAGCAAGTTTAAAGGGAAAATTATCGGAGTATAGGGTTGAAAAGCAATACTTCGAGCAATATTACAAAGAAACATACATAGAAAAATTAAAAATACGAAATATTACAAAACTTAAATCAACCAAGGTTCTTGATTTGTGGAATGAATGCCAGGTATTCAGTGAACAAAACAAGAGCATAAGCTTGTTGTTCAAGCTGAAAAGCATATTTTATTATGGAATATTTGATAAGGCTTTACTAAAAAAACCTATAAGCGATGTAATTCCAGCATTTCAAAGTTTGTATTACAGGCTTAAAGTGGACGAACTTGAAAAGGAAGTTCAAAACATTGAAGAGAAATTAAAAATATATAATTTCAAAGAAAAATTATCAGAAATGACAAATAAATCTTGTGTTGTTTTTAAATATAGTCTGTATGAAAGATATAAAGACAAGGAGGGAAGACAAAAATTTACAGAAGATAATTTATGGAAAAATTCAGATAAGTTTATTGAGGAGTATCCTGTAATTCTCAGCACAACGTATTCTCTGAAAAACTGCTTGAACAAGGAATTCTTATATGACTATGTTATTGTGGATGAATCTTCACAAGTTGACTTGATTACAGGAGTTTTGGCACTATCCTGCGCTAAAAATATTGTTGTAGTCGGAGATTTAATGCAGCTTTCAAATGTAATTCCGGACAATGTGAAATTAATGATACGACCAATTTCGGAAAATTTTAAAGTAAAAGATGGATATAAAAGTATGAGAGCAACAGTTTGTTATCTTCAACTTGTGCAATTATCCCTAATGTGCCAAGGACCTTATTGAGAGAACATTACCGCTGTCATCCTAAAATAATAGAGTTTTGCAATAAAAAATTTTATGAAAACCAGCTTATTATTATGACAGAAGATAACAATGAAATAGATGTAATCAAGGTGTATAAGACTGTTGCTGGTAATCACGCCAGAGGACATTTAAATCAACGTCAAATTGATGAAATTAAGCAAAATATTATTCCGGAATTGAATAAAGGACAGCAAACTTCTGATATAGGTATTATATCACCTTATAGGCAGCAAACCGAGGCTATGCAGGATGATTTATCAAAGGAACTAGATATTTCAACAGTACATAAATTTCAGGGAAGAGAAAAAGATGACATTATTATTTC
>JBASLQ010000379.1:0-2386 GCA_049656425.1 Sedimentibacter sp. | reverse complement strand
CTTACTTTCCGAATACCAATTATTCAGTGTTGCACTTTTTACAGAAGATACGGTAGATTTTCCTTTCATTTTTTCTTCTGTCAAAACAACATCAACACTAGTATTATATTCTCTTTCATTTTTTTCTCTTATAACTTCGTTATGTTCAACATTAGGATATAGATAAGTATAAGGATCCTCACCACCACTCAAAAGAAAATGTCTCAAATATTGCTCTATATACATCGCAAGCCTTGATTCTTGGTAGTTGTTCTGTTCTAGCGAAATAAAGAATGTCCTTGCTTTTTGATTATCTACAGTAGCTTTTAATTCATCAAATTTCCCATGAGCCTCTATGGTTTCTTTTGTGACTTTTCTTTCTAGCATTTCACGAAGAAGTTTTTCATAGCAACCAAGTCTTTTTACAACAAGTTTAATTCTGTCATTTTCCGCAGTTTTCATCATTTCTGAGATATACTCTCTAAACGATTTACCAGGAACAATATTAATATTTCCTGCTTGAATATCGTGGATGAAAATGTTGGCATATTTTTGCTCTTCTTGAGATAGCATAGAGAATGATTTATGCAGTTCTTTCAAGGTCTTCTCTAAAGATTCCGCATCATATTCACTTTGTATCAACTTCAGGAATTTTTCAAATCGAGAGTTCATATAGTCTGCATCGATTTTTTCAGTATCGTATTCCGTAATATGTGTGTCGATTTCGTATGGAACATCTCCACCACGTCCACCTCCACCGCCTTTAGCTAGTTCCTTATATCTAGCAAGAAGAATGAGGTATGTCATTTCATCTAAATGCATCACAATGCTTAAACCGTTTTCATCGATATATGTTTGTTGACTCCAAATAAATCCTTGTATTGTTGCTGCCTCTAAGTGAGTAGAAAATTGTTTAAACTGTTTTGCAAATTTAGCTTTTACCGAAGATTCATTTGGTAATTTATCAAAATCGCTAATCCCTGCGTTCTTAAATAAAATCTCTATTTCATCAAATAAAGAATTCATTTGTCGCAGATTGTTTGGTAATTTATCTACAAATAAACCTGTTGGGATATCCCCTGAATATGCCTTTACTGCAGCCTCTATATTTTTCTCCATAGTATTAGGACGTCTGTAATACTTAATGATGCCAAATGGTTTATCCGCAACATTGAACAAACGATTAGTTCTTGAAAATGCCTGAATCAGATTCTCGTACTCCATTACCTTATCTAAATATAGTGTATTAACCCATTTAGAATCGAATCCGGTCAGCATTTGATTTACAACAATCAGAATATCAATCTGGTCATCCTTGGTAATACGCTCGTAAGGTTTTTTATGAGCCAATCTTAAACTAACATCTTTTCTGAATTTATCGTATGTAGGTATAGTAAATGACTGTGAAAATCTATTATTATAGTCTTCCAGCATTTCAACGATTCCATCTTCTTTTTCTAAGGAACCGCCGCCTTCATTATCGATGCTAGGGTCAAACATCGCAGCAATAGCCAAATCAGGCATTTCTGTTTTCATTAATCGGTAGTAGGCAACAGCCTCTGGAATACTGCTTGTAGCAAAAATCGCATGAAACTTTCTTCCTCGGCTATAAATAGTCCATTTCTTCTTTATATCTGCTATTACACCATCTCTATATCCAGCTGTTCGGTATTGCTCGTTTGGAATAAAGTCTTCTATGCCGTTAACCCATTTGCCATCGACTTTCTCTCCATACATTTTGATTTGTGACGAATCCATATATTTAAAGAACATCTTTTCTTTTTGAGGGTCACCCATAACTTCTTCCACTGTAGCTGCCTTAGCCTTATGAAGAGCAACCTTTTGCCTCAAGTCAGAGTCATCATAGATTTTTACCATATATGGGTCAAATCCTAAAACATTTTTATCTCTAATGCCGTCTGCTAAGGTATAACGATGTATTTCATCACCAAATATTGTTGGAGTTGTGCTATCCTTTTTAATGTTTACATCCTGAATAGGTGTACCGGTAAATCCAAATATTATTGAATGCTTAAATGTATTCTTAATAGTGGTTAGCATTTCACCAAAAGTGGAACGATGACATTCATCAATTATAATTGCAATTCGCTTTGATTGAATTATCTTTAAATCAGCTTCTTTTAAGCCCTGATCCTCTTCAGAGATATTACTTAATTTTTGTATGGATGTTACTATCAGAGTATTATCTAAATCATCACTCTTAAGCTTTGAAATAAGTATATCAGTATTTTCAGTGGCTTGCACAGATTCGCTTTCATTTGAAAATGACCTGTACTCTTTTAAAGACTGTATTCCAAGTTCCTTTCTGTCAACCAGGAAAATAACCTTATCGGCATCATGTGAACTTGCAATAAGCTGTGCGGATTTAAAGCTAGTCATAGTTTTT
>JBASLQ010000378.1:0-1708 GCA_049656425.1 Sedimentibacter sp. | reverse complement strand
CTCTCTGCTAGTGATTGTGGTTATAATAGGAGCATACGTACTAGGTCTTCCAATTCCTTTTTCTTCCAAATCCTTAATAAGACTGGCTTCAGTGTAGCGAGCAGGAGGCTGAGTAAAATGCTGCTCTGGATCGATTTTACTTATTTCTAACTGCTCATCTTTTTCAAGTTCAGGCAATAATTTACTTTCTGCATCATCAGAATATTTATACACTGATTTAAATCCGTCAAAAACAAGTATTTTTCCGCTTGCTTCAAACATATTGTAATTGTTGTTTAAAAGTATTTTAGTAACATCATATTCTGCATCAGACATCTGACATGCTACAAATCTTTTCCAAATCAAACTGTACAGCTTGTATTGGTCAGCAGAGAGGCTATCTTTTATTTGATTAGGATTTTTGGATACATATGTAGGCCTTATGGCTTCATGTGCATCTTGAATTTTATTTTCATTTTTCTTGGATTTTGTAAATACTCTGCTCATATAATATTTTTCGCCAAAGTTAGAAAAGATATAGTCTTTGGCGCTTGTAGTTGCTTCATCTGACAATCTGAAAGAGTCGGTTCTGATATAAGTTACAAGACCAACACTTCCTTCGCCTTTTATGCTAATTCCTTCGTAAAGCTGCTGAGCAATCATCATTGTTTTTCTTGCAGGGAAATTAAGACTTCTGTTTGCTTCCTGCTGAAGCGTGCTAGTTGTAAATGGAGCACCCGGCTTTGAGTAACTCTTTGTTTTGTCTATTTTATAAACAAGTATTTTTTCTTTATCTATATTATTTAATATTTCATTTATCTCATCTTCATTTTTGATTTTTACTTTGCTTACTTTATCATTTTTAAGAATTCCAACAAATTTTGCATTAAATTTCTTTTTTAATTTTTTAATTTCCAAATCAAGAGTCCAGTATTCTTCCGGTTTAAAATCCATTATTTCTCTTTCTCTGTCAATAATAAGTTTTAAAGCTACAGATTGAACTCTTCCGGCACTAAGTCCTTTTTCGATTTTTTTCCATAACAGAGGGCTTATATTATAACCAACCAATCTGTCAAGAACACGCCTCGCCTGCTGGGCATCAACTAAATCAATGTTTATTTTTCTTGGATTTTTGCTTGCTCTTTTTATTGCTTCCTTAGTAATTTCATTAAATTCTATTCTTATTTCTTTATTTTCATCCAACTTTAAAATTTTAGCTAAATGCCATGAAATAGCTTCACCTTCGCGGTCAGGGTCAGTTGCAAGATATACATTGTCAGCTTTTTTAGCTTCTTTTTTTAATTCTTTAATTACGTCTCCCTTTCCTCTTATGGTTATATAATTAGGTTCAAAATTATTATCTACATCAATACCAAGCTTACTTTTTGGCAAGTCTCTAACATGTCCTACAGATGCTTTGACAGTATAGTTTTTACCTAAAAACTTTGCTATTGTCTTTGCCTTTGCCGGTGATTCAACTATCAACAAATTATTCATTAAGTCCTCCAATACCACATATACGTTTAAATTATGCAATAATTACCGCATAATACTTCTATACCATATAATACATTTTTTTATTTGTCAATAGCATATCATTATGAATTATTTGCGTTGTAAAAACTAATAAATCATAATAAACGTATTTTTATGATTTAATTGCTAATTGCTACTCCCTTTTACCAAAACTTTTTTGGCATTTTATAACCTTGTTGATAAATTAGCTTAA
>JBASLQ010000377.1:0-8331 GCA_049656425.1 Sedimentibacter sp. | reverse complement strand
GGTTAAATCATATGCCAAGAAAATAAAGGATGCAGAAATAAGATTATTAGTTGAAAATATAATGGAGAAATACAACAGCAAACTTTTTTATTATCCCGCTGCAAAGAAAAATCATCATTCTTACATGGGCGGTCTTTTATATCACACTTTACGCATGCTCAGGTCTGGAGAAAAACTTGGTCAGGTGTACAATTACTTAAAAATGGACTATGTTTTTGCGGGCGTGATTCTTCATGATATTTGTAAAATAATTGAGATGGATTCTGATGAATATGGAGTTGTGTCTGATTATACAATGGAAGGAAAATTGCTTGGTCATATTATTCAAGGAATTAAGGAAATTGAAATTGAAGGAGATAAAATAGGGCTCGGCAGAGAAAAAAGCATAATTTTGCAGCACATGGTTTTATCTCATCATTATGAACCTGATTTTGGAAGTCCTAAAAAACCTATGACACCTGAAGCTGAACTGCTTCATTTCCTGGATATAATTGATGCAAGAATGTATGACTTTGAACATGCGCTGGACAATGTTGAACCGGGTCAGTTTTCTGATAAAATATGGCTTTTGGACAACAGAACCCTTTATAAACCAACAGAACAACAGAACAATAGAACAATAGAGAAACAATAGATTAGCAGCAGATGTAGCGATGGATAAAGCAATAAATCTATTGTTAGTGGAGGGCATATGGGATTTAAAATTGTTGCCGGACGTGCCAAGACCGGAAAATCAACATATATATATGATGAAATATATAAAGAAATCAATTTAAACAAAAAAGTCAATTTAATACTCATTGTCCCTGAACAAATGACATATCAAGCAGAATATGAAATTATTGACAGGATACATGAACACGGGATAATGTCTGCTGAAATATTGAGTTTCAAACGATTAGGCTATAAAGTATTTGAAGAAGTAGGCGGATTAAAAGTTCAGGAAATTAATAAATACGGCAAAATAATGCTTTTGAAAAAAGTTTTTGAAGAAAATAAAGATGATTTAAAACTTTTTAAAAAATCATCAAGGCAGGATGGTTTTCTTAGAGAATTTGATGAATTAATCAGTGAATTAAAACAAAATTGCATCAGCGTGGAGTTTCTTCAGCAAATTTTAAAATATAAAATAAGCGACAAAGAAAACCATCTGCTGAATACAAAACTCGAAGATATAATAACCATATACAGTGAAATAAACAATAATACCAAAGATAAGTTTTTCGATGAAGAAGATAAAATGGACTTATTCATTTCTGCTGTTGCAAAATCAGATTATATAAGAAATTCAATAATATGGATTGACGGTTTTGAAAGTTTCAATGGGCAAAGACAAAGACTTATTAATGAACTTGTAAAATATGCAAAGAGTGTAACACTATCGTTGAATATTGATGCTGTGTCTTTAAAAAACCTTCAAAGTTCAGATGATTGGGAAGCCTTTAAAATAGTGCATGATACATACAAATCATTAACTGAATATATTGAATGTGATGTAAATATAGTTCCTGTGGAATTTAATAAATTCAGTCAGGAAATAAAAGCTATAGAAAAAAACATGTTTTCTATCAGCACTGAAAAATTCAGTCATGACACAGATGACATTCAAATATTCTCATCTCTTAATTCATATACAGAAACAGAAAAAGCAGCATCCGAAATAATTTCCCTTGCAAGAGATTACGGATACAGGTGGAAGGATATTGCTGTTGCTGTAGGTGATATAGATAACTACAGCATTAATATTAAAAAAGTTTTTACTCAATATGAGATACCGTTTTTCTTGGACAAAAAAAGAGACATTGCAGGAAACCCTCTTACAAAGTTTATTTTGTCCTTGCTTGACATGTTTATTTTTAATTTTAAACACGACAGTGTGTTTGAATTCCTTAAAACAGGATTTTCTTCATTGAATTATGATGAAGTTAGTAAGCTGGAAAATTTTGCTCTTCAATATGGCATTGAAGGTGAAAAATGGTTTAGACCATTTAAATTCAATGCAGATGGAATTGATTATTTCAATAAATTAAGAGAAAAGTTTGCTAGCGATTTAAAAGAAGAAAGAAAGAAATTTAAAAAATTAAATAATGCACTTGATATAACATTATTTTTGTTTGACTTTTTGAAAGATTATAAAGTACAGGAAAAAATCGAAAAACAAGTTAGCGTATTCAAAAAATCCGAATTGTACGAGCTGTCCAGTGAAAATGCTCAAGTATGGAATTATGTAATAGACATATTAGAACAAATAATTTTAACTGGTTCAGATATTTTAATAACTCCATACGAATACAAGAAAATGATAGAAGCAGGATTCAACGAAGTAAAAATAAGCATCATACCTCCAACATTGGACAAGGTCACTGTTGGAGAAATCGATAAAATTTCTCTTAGGTCATATAAAGCGGTATTTGTTATGGGAGCAAATGAAGGAAAACTCGACTCGAAAAACAATGAAAAAGGACTGCTCCTTGATGATGAAAGAGATGTTCTTTTGAAAAGTGGAATGAAAATATTAAAAAATTCAAATTATTATTTATTTAAAGAAAAACATTTGTTGTATAAAGTATTTTCAAGTTCAACAGAAAAATTTTTTATGAGTTACGCTCTTGGTACAACTGAAGGAAAAACACTGCAGCCATCCATGTATGTGGAAAGGCTTAAGGAAATATTTCCATATGTTAAGGAAAAATCTGATTTAAACGGTATTTTGGAAATAAGCAAAGTATCAAACCATAAAGGCACCATTGATTATTTGATTTCTAATATGAGGGACTACACAGAAGGAAGAGAAATAAACTCCATTTGGAAAGATGTATATACATGGTATGATAAAAACGACAAAGATGTTTCCAGCATTGTAAATCAAGGGTTGTGCTATGATAACAAAACAGAAAATATTAACAAAGAAAATTTAAAACAAATATACCAACTGCCTGTAACTATGTCAGTATCAAGACTTGAGAGTTTTGCTTCTTGTCCGTTTAAATTTTTTATGGAAAATATTATTAAACCTCAACCAAGATTAGTTCAAAAAGTAGAATTTTATGACCTGGGAAATATTTATCACCAGGCAGTTGAAAAATTTACCAATGAAATATCTGCTTCCAAAATAGATATTATGAACTTAGATATGGACAGTGTGAATGCATTGGCTGAGTTATGCACTGAAAAGGTACTGGTTGAAGGTGAACTGGATTACACAGCTTTAGATGCAAATGAACGAAACAAATATATGAAAGAAAAAATAAAAAGGCTTGTGAACAGGGCTGCAAACACTATTGTTAAGCAACTTAAAAAAGGAAACTTCAGACCTGAATTCACAGAACTTGTAATTGGAAATAAAAATGGAGAATTGACAATTGAACCGGTTGAAATAAAGCTTGATGACGATATGAGTATTTATTTCCAGGGAAGGATTGACAGAGTTGATACTTTGAAATGTGATGATAAGTCATATATTAATATTATTGACTACAAGTCTTCATATAAGGACATAGACTTATCAGATGCAGTTCAGGGGCTTCAGCTGCAGCTTCTTGTTTATATGTCTGCCATTATTAAAAATGGTGAAAAACTATTGTTATCTCGACCTGAAATTGGAGGAGCATATTATTTTTGCATTGATGATCCCATGATTGATGGTGATACATTATCAGATTCCGCAGTTGAAGATGAAATATTCAATAAACTTTCATTAAAAGGATATATTTTAGAAGATGCAGAAATTATAAATAATATGGACAATGAAATAAGCGAGAAAAAATCATCAGACATAATTCCTGTAACGTTCAATAAGGACGGCAGCACTTCAAAGTCTTCAAAAACATTGACTGTAAATGAATACAAAGCTCTTTTAAATAAAACAGACAGGGTTGCCAAAGATATTGCAGAGAAAATAATTCATGGCAATATTGATATTCAGCCATACAGAAAAGATTCAGGAAATAAAATCCCATGTTCTTACTGCGACTTCAAAGGTGTTTGTCAGTTTGACACATCTGTTGACAAAAACAATTACAGAAGAATTAAAAAACTTAAAAAAGATGATATCTTACTTGAAATTATGAGAGAAGGCGGTGAGCAGTAATGAAATTCAGTCCCAGTCAACAAGAAGTTATAGATTTGCGAAACAAAAATATACTGGTTTCAGCTGCTGCCGGATCCGGCAAGACTACAGTACTGGTTGAACGTATAATAAATTTAATTATAAATGAAAATGAAGATATAGATAAATTTTTAATAGTTACTTTCACAAATGCAGCTGCAAGCGGAATGAAACAAAAAATACAAAGGTCCTTAGTTAAAGCAGCGCAAAAAAGTGAAAACAGGGATCATTCAAGACAGCAGCTGAATCTTCTGTATAAAGCAAGTATTTCAACAATACATTCGTTTTGCATAGATGTTGTAAGAAAAAACTTTCATGTTATAGGAATTGACCCTAATTTTCGCATTGGCGATGTAAATGAAGTTGACATATTGCTTAATGAATCAATTGATGAAGTTGTGGAAAAAGCATATGCTGAAAAACCGGAAGGTTTCATTAGGCTGGTGGAAAGTTTTACAAGCAACAGAGGAGACAGTGAACTTAATGATATTATCAAGGATGTTTATAAGTTTGTATTAAGTTTTCCGGACCCTTTGGACTGGCTAAAAAATTCTGTTGAAATGATAAATTTGTCAGAAGATGATTTAGAAAATTCAGTGTGGATTGGATCTGTCCGTGAAAACTCCAAGTTGTTTTTAGATGGTGCAGCCGAAGCATTATCATCAGCTGCAGCACTTTGTCAGGAGGTTGACGGACCATATACATATGCAGATGCTGTTTCAGAAGATCTGAATAACATAAATAATCTTAAAGTACTGCTTAAAAGTGACTTTAAGGAATTTATAGAATTCCTGCACAATATAACTTTTTCTTCCCTTAAAGCTTTAAGAGGCAAAGCAAAAGATGAAGTAAACTTAGAAAAACAAGAAGATGTAAAATCATACAGAGAAGAGTACAAGAAAGTAATTTTAAATTTAAGAAAAATGATTCCAAACAGATCACTATCGGAATTTGCCAATGACATTAAATATATGTACCAGCCAATGAAATCTTTGTACAATATCGTTTGTGAATTAAATGAAAATTTTAAAATTAAAAAAATAGAAAAGGCTATTGCTGATTTTAATGATGTTGAGCACTATGCCCTTCAAATACTGAGACAAGTTGAAATAAGCGAAACATATAAAAATAAATTTAAATACATTTTCATTGACGAGTACCAGGATAGCAACAGGCTGCAGGAAGAACTGCTAAGCCAGATTAAAAGGGAAGACAACTTGTTCATGGTTGGAGATGTAAAACAAAGCATTTACAGATTCAGGCTTGCTGATCCAAGTATTTTTAATGAAAAGAGCAACAGCTATCCGAATATTAATGCAGCAGGATTAAACAGACGTGTAGACTTGAATCAAAATTTCAGAAGCAGAAAAGAAATTTTACATGGAATTAATTATATATTTAATAATATTATGTCTGTGAACATCGGGGAAGTTGATTACAATGAGGATGTGTTTTTAAACAGTGGAGCAGTTTTTAAAGAAAGCGGAGATTGTTTTACAGAACTTCAAATTATAGACAAAAATTCTTTAGAATCAGAAGATTTAGATGATGAAATAAAGTCTATGAAAACAGCGGAATTAGAAGCAATGATTGCTGTTCAAAATACAAGGGAATTACTTAAAAAGGATAAAAATGCTCCAATTAAAGAAAATAAAGAATCAGAAGAAACTAAAACAGAAAAAATCCAATACAAAGATATTGTAATTTTAATGAGGTCCGTCTCTTCATGGGCAGGTATTTTTGAAGAAATATTTAACAATGAAGGAATTCCGTTTTATTTTGATGGGGGAGCAGGATATTTTGAAACAATTGAAATACAGGTTGTTTTAAATTTATTAAAAATAGTTGACAACATCAGGCAGGATGTACCGCTGCTAAGTGTAATGAGGTCTCCTGTGGGAAGCTTTACAACAGAAGATCTTGTAAGAATAAGGATTGCAAGCCCGAAATATAATTTTATTGATGCTGTATATGAATATAAAAACAAATGTGAAGACAGTCTTTCTGATAAAATAGGAAGCTTCATCGAAAAGGTTGAAAATTGGAAAAAGAGAAGCAGATACACCCACTTGAACGATTTCATCTGGGAAATATTAATGGAAACAAACTATTATTATTTTGTTGGATTACTCACTAAGGGCAACATGAGACAAGCTAACTTAAGGCTTTTAGCTGATAAAGCTTTTGAATTTGAAAAAACTTCCATGAGTGGATTGTTTAACTTCTTAAGATATGTTGAAAAATTAAATGTATCATCAGGAGAAACAGGAAGTGCAAAAACATTGGGAGAAAATGATAATGTTGTAAGGCTCATGTCCGTTCATAAAAGCAAGGGCCTGGAATTTCCTGTTGTTATAATGTGCGGGCTTAACAAGAAGTTTAACAGAACTGATGTTGCCAAGAGCATTTTAAAGCACAGGGTTTATGGAATAGCTCCAAAGTATATAAATCCGGATGAGAGAATTTACAGAGAAACATTTCCAAGAATGGCAGTTAAAAATGTAATTAAAGTTGAAAATTTATCTGAAGAAATGCGTGTTCTTTACGTTGCAATGACAAGAGCAATTGACAGACTGATTATGATTGGAACAGTTGATAACTTTGATAATAAAATTAAGAAGTGGCAGAAAAGTCCTTCACTTTACAATATTTATATGGAAGAATCATACTTGGATTGGATTTGCACATGCTTGTTCAATGGATCTGATTCAAGCAAAATATTAAAGGCAGTTAACGACAATGATTTTGTTTGTGAAAAACAATATAAAACAAATAATAATACGTATTCAACCAATTGGAATATAAATAGAATAACATTGCCTCAAATAAGCTTAAAAAAGCAGGAAGCTGTCAATTTGAAACAAGAAAAACTCAATGAAATAATTGAATTTAAAAATCATGAAAACAGTGATTTAATTGATGAAATAAAGAATCGTTTAAGCTATGAATATGCTTTTGCTAGCTCTGTAAATATACCGACTAAACTTTCCGTTACAGATATAAAAATTTTAAAGCAGGAAAAAATGGAAAGAATAAAATATAAAATACCTGCCCTAAGGGATATACCTCAGTTTAAAGAAGAAAACGAAAATTTCACCAAAGCTGAAATAGGTACTATTGTGCATTTTGTCATGCAGCACCTTAATATAAGTGAAAGTTTGACGACAGATAATATTTCAACTCAAATAAATACTATGGTAAATAAACAACTTCTTACTGAAAAAGAGGCAAAGGTTGTTGATGTGAATGTGATTAATGAATTTTTCAAAACACCTGTAGGAGAAAGAATGAAATCATCTCCTGTTGTAAGAAGAGAAGTTCCGTTTGTAATTAAAAAGAAAGCTAATGAAATAATCAATACATTAAACAAAGATGATATAATTTTAGTTCAAGGAATCATTGATTGCTATTTTTATGAAGATGATGAAATAGTGATTATTGATTATAAAACAGATGAAATAATTGACGGGGACATAGAGCTGATAAAGAAAGAATACAGTTCACAAATGTTGTCCTACAGGGAAGCAGTTGAGAAAATAACAAATAGAAAAGTTAAAGGATGTTTCTTATACCTGTTTGACATAGGAAAAGCGGTAGCAATAGGGTTTTAGGGGACGGTTCTTTTTGATTGACAGAAGAGAATGTCACCTAATAATATATAAGTATATTGCTTCAAAATTCGATTTAGGAGTGGTATATAATAAAACTTCTTTTGCTATTTTCGACATAAAAATACTCCTTCTTAGTATTTTACAAATTTTTAAATTTGTATCTTTTCAAAGAAGGAGTTACTTTATTCTAGTTTACACAAAATCTTCTACGCGCTCTTGTAAAAGTTCTGCTAAGACGCAGATTCTTTCATTTATCGTTCAATATTCACTAGTCATTGCTTTTTACCTTCTTCGTCGTTGTTTTATACGAACTGGTCTGTGACTGTCAACAGTGTTTGGAACGGTGTGATTTTCATTTACAGATATCTCTTGATTATTTTGATCTTCTGTATCTTCCGGTAAATTAATCTCATTTTTAAATTGTGTATTTACTGATGATTTTATGCTTTTTTCAGGAGAAGAATGCTCATGAGATGGTTGTGGTTGCTCATGCGATTGTTCATTTTTTGACTGTTCGGTTGAATTTGATGCAAGGCTGTTTAAAAGAGGCATGAATGTTTCCATAAGGCTGTTTAAATCAAAATTTCCGTTTCCTTCAGCTTGTTTGTCACC
>JBASLQ010000376.1:0-2863 GCA_049656425.1 Sedimentibacter sp. | reverse complement strand
CAATCTTGTTTTAAATCTTCATTCCTGTGCATACCTATAACAAAAGAACATATAACAATTTCTCTGTAATCTAAACCATTAATCCTGGAATTTAAAGTCAAATAAAATCCGTGATAGTGATGATTATAGTAATCAACATGCAGTCCTATATCATGCATCAGAGAACTTACATCCAATAATTTTCTATATTCATCTTCAAGTTCATGAATTTCTTTCAATTGATCAAACAAATCAAGAGAGAGTTTTCTTATGAGATGGCTGTGATGAATATCTATATCATATTTTAATAATGTCTTATCAATACTGTGCTGCAAAACATTATTAACTATTTCCCCATCAAGCATATATTTTTTAAAATAATATTTAAAAAAAGACCCCTCTCTAAGACCGTTACCACTAACAACTATTTTTTTTGGTTTTATATAATCTAACAAAATTTTCAATGGTATAAGGCCACCTACTATAATATCGGTTCTTTCTTTATTAAGTCCGGGAATTTCTTTTCTTTCATTTTTTTTTGTATTTATTACATATTCAAATAAATCATTTACATCATTTGAATCAATACCATAATTATGAATAGGCTGACTGATGAGACCATACTTTCTTTTGTGAATTTTAGCCAAGGTTCTTATTGAACCTCCTAAACCTACAATAGTTAGTTTGGTTTCTTGTTCTAGCCAAGTAAGAGATTTATAAATCTCTTTAATATAATCTATTACTTTATTTAAATTATCTACCGATATTTCTTCTTCATCAAAATATTTTTCTGATAAATTTACAGAGCCATAGGGAATACTTATTGAATTTTGTAATTTTCTATCCTTTACTAAAATTAATTCTGTACTTCCTCCACCAGTATCAATAATAATACAATCATTTACAGCAATTGAGTTTATGACACCTAAATAATCCAAATAAGCTTCTTCAGTCCCTGATATTATTTCAATATTAAAACCTGTTTCTTCAATTACTCTCTCTAAAAATTCATTACCATTGACAGCATTTCTGACAGCTGCAGTAGCAACAGCTACAATTTTATTTACATTTTGAGCTCTGGTTATATTCTTAAATTTTTTCAAAGCAATAATTGTTCTTTCCATTGCTTCTTCTCTCAAAAAATTATCTTTCCACATACCTTCACTGAGGCGAACCATTTCTTTTAGCTGTTCAATCATTTTATATGAACCATTTGAATTAATTTTTATTATTATGATTCTGACTGAGTTTGATCCTAAGTCTATAATTGCTATATTTTCTCCCAATAATGACATAGCTACACCCCTTAAATTAAAAATATTTGTATATGTTACATGCTAAATAAATTCTGATTATTAAATTGCTTTGACTTATTTACAGCAAGATTACAAAAATAATCTTGGCTGTCTATTATTTTTTTGCCTCGCTTATCAATTTTTTTATAAATCCCATTTGAATCTGAAATTCTTGCTTTTACTGTATTATTTAATTCAATGTTAAGTATATTAAATATTCTTTCTTTTATATCGCTATTTTCTACAGGGAATAAAAGTTCAACTCTTTTGTTTAAATTCCTTGGCATCCAATCGGCACTGGACAAGAAAAGATCTTTATTTTCATCGTTGTAAAAATAATATATTCTGCTGTGCTCCAGAAATCTCCCTACAATGCTTATTACTGAAATATTTTTACTCATTCCATCTAAACCGGGTCTTAAACAGCATATACCTCTTACAATTAAGTTAATTTCAACACCTGCATTAGATGCTTCATAAAGCTTGATTATAATTTCAGGATCAACTAAAGAATTCATTTTTGCAATAATATGTGTTTTTTTCCCTTGTAAAGCATTTTGTTTTTCGTTTTCTATTAGCTCCAGAAGCCTGCTTCGCATACCAATTGGTGCCACTTCAAACTTGAACCATGTTGGAGTATCTGAATAACCTGACAGCATGTTAAACAAGGCAGATGCATCTGCTCCATAATATTCATTGCAGGTGAACAAACCCATATCCGAATATATATTAGCTGTAATATCATTATAGTTGCCTGTACCCATATGAACATATCTTTTTATACCGTCATCCTCACGTCTTACAACTAATGTTATCTTACAATGAATTTTTAATCCTACAAGTCCATATAGTACATGACATCCGGCCTGTTCTAGTTTTTTTGCCCATTGTATGTTATTTTCTTCATCAAATCTTGCTTTAACCTCCAAAAGAACCATAACCTGCTTTCCTTTTTCAGCTGCTTGGGCTAATGCTTTTACTATTGGTGAATCCCCGCTTACTCTGTATAAAGTTTGTTTTATGGCAAGAACATCAGGGTCAACCGAAGCATGGTTAACAAATTCAACTACAGAATCGAAGGATTCATAAGGATGAGTTAAAAATATATCCTTTTCTTTAATTGCTTCAAAAATATCTTCATAGCCAAGTAAATCCTGTGGAATCTGCGGTTCATATGGAACATATTTCAATTCATCATAACCTTCCATAGAAGTTAATTTCATAAAGCAAGTTAGGTCTAAAGGTCCTCTGATATAATATATATCTTTATCATAAATGTTAAGTGAAGATTTCAAAATTTCCAACAAATTTCCGTCCATTGAATAATCAACTTCTAATCTTATTGCCATACCCCATTGCCTTTTTTTAAGAGACTTCTTTATTTCCTCTAATAAATCTTCAGCATCATCCTCATCATATTCCAGGTCAGCATTTCTTGTTATTCTGTAAGGATAGGCGCATATTATTTCTTGCCCTCCGAAAAGATTATTTAAGAACATTATAATTATCTTTTCAAGAAATATAAAGGATTTATTTCCGTCATCTTCATCTGGCAACTTCACAATTCTTGGAAGTACAGAAGGTACTTG
>JBASLQ010000375.1:0-6087 GCA_049656425.1 Sedimentibacter sp. | reverse complement strand
CCTTTGAGGGTACTAATGGTCATCCGCTTTTATTAAAAAAAGAAGCAATCTCTATAGTGTTAAAACATGATGGAACAATGGGATTGCAAGGTGCAATTGCAAAGATGAGTTCTGATTTCTTAAATATGCCATTTGTCGATCCTGGACTTATCTTAGACGCCGATACAATTTATGACTATCTAAAACTGGTAGAATACAATGAAAACAGGCAATGTCCATCATTAGAGCTATGCTTGAAAATCCAAGACTATTTTCATATGTCGTATGAAGTAAAGGCTCATTCAAACAAAGTTGCTTCAATTGCTATAGATATAAGCAGTCTTTTATTTCTAAAAGGAGTAAAATTAAATATAAATATTATTTTAGCTGCATGCATGCTACATGATATAGAGAAGGGTAAACCCGATCATACAAAAGTAGGTGCCAAGACTCTCTATGATATGGGATATGAAAAAGTTTCACAAATTGTTAAAGAACATATGGAGCTTGAAAACATTTCAAAAATTCCTCAAGAAAAGGAAGTGGTGTTTTTAGCTGATAAGATGGTAAAAGGGGAAAAGCTGATGACTATTGATGAGAGGTTTGCAGCTAAAGAAGAATTGTATAAAAATGACAGCGTCTCACTTCAATCTGTTAAATTGAAAAAGAAACAAGCTTTGGAATTGTATAATTATATATTTAATAATCAATAAAATATTTAATGAAGAAATAATAAATATAACTATAGAAACTTAAATTATATTGGAGGACATCATGAAACAAATTAAAACAACTGATGCGGTAGGACAAGTACTGTGTCATGATATCACGCAGATTATTAAGGGTGAAAAAAAAGATGTTGTTTTCAAGAAAGGACATGTAATTAAAGAAGAAGATATTCCAGTATTTCTTTCAGTTGGTAAGGAACATATTTACATCTGGGAAAAACAAGAAGGAATGCTCCATGAGAATGAGGCTGCTGAAATACTTTACGGAATATGTGAAAATGAGTATATGAAGCCTTCTGACGTAAAGGAAGGAAAGATAGAGGTGATAGCTGACGCTGATGGATTGTATAAGCTTGACAATAAAAGACTTTTTGAAATCAACAGCCTTGGTGAAATGATGATAGCTTCAAGGCATGGCAATACTGCAGTAAAAAAAGGGGATAAACTGGCAGGAACGAGGATTATCCCATTGGTGATAGAAGAATACAAAATGAAAGAAGCGGAAGCTATAGGAGCAGGAAAGCCAATCATGGAAATCTTGCCGTTTAAACATAAAAAAGTGGGAATCGTGACTACAGGCAGCGAGGTTTTCCACGGAAGAATCAAAGATACATTTGGTCCTGTAATAATAGATAAATTCAGTGAATTTGACACAGATATATTGGGACAGAAAATTGTAGATGATGATAAAAACGGAATTACTGCTGCTGTCATATCTTTTATAGAGGATGGCGCAGATATAGTTGTATGTACCGGAGGAATGAGTGTTGATCCTGATGACTGCACACCGGGAGCAATTAGAGATACCGGAGCAGAAATTGTAACATATGGTGCACCTGTTTTGCCGGGAGCAATGCTTCTTGTTGCTTATTATGATTACAATGGGAAAAGAATACCTGTAATTGGTCTGCCGGGCTGCGTAATGTATGCAAAACGCACTATTTTTGATTTGATTTTGCCGATGATTATGGCTGATGACACAATAACAAAAGCAGATATTGATAAGCTCGGACAGGGAGGGCTGTGCCTCAATTGCAAAATTTGCACATACCCAAACTGCGGTTTTGGGAAAGGTGTTTGATATCTAAAATAACTAAACATACTTATCATACAGCGTGGATGAATATTCATGCCATGCTGTATGTAGTGTCAATATAAACATTGGTATGCTCGTTGTACTTTTATAAATATAACGAATGCAAGGACTTCATATATTTTATTTACAAAATAATTGGAGGTAATAGTGAAAAAACAAGAGTAATAATGTTAATTTAATTTAAAATATAAGATTATCTAATAAAAAAAAGAAAAAGGAAGGTTTAAAAGGTTGAAAAAAGTAATAAGTTTAATTTTATGTTTAATTTTAATGTTCTCTTTGGCAGGATGCAGCAGCAAGCCATCTTCTAACGATGCAAGCACAACAATTCTTGTTGCAGCTGCAGCAAGTTTGAAAAATTGTATGGACGAAGAACTGATACCAATGTTCCAAGAAAAAAATTCTAACATTAAAGTTGAAGCAACATATGACAGTTCGGGGAAACTACAGACTCAAATTGAAGAAGGTGCTGATGTAGATGTATTCATGTCAGCAGCAATGAAGCAAATGGATGCATTGGATGAAAAAGATTTGATTACTGAAGATTCCATTGTTAAACTACTTGAAAACAAAATTGTGCTGATTGTTCCGGAAGGAAGCGACAAGGGCATAAGCAGCTTTGAAGAAATTTTAAAAGCTGATAAAATTGCTGTCGGAGATCCGGCGAGCGTACCGGCAGGACAGTATGCAAAAGAAGCATTTGAAAACCTTAAAATTTGGGATGATGTATCAGCTAAATCAAGCCTTGGTACAAATGTAACGGAAGTTTTAAACTGGGTTGGAGAAGGAAGTGCTGATGCAGGTGTTGTATATTCAACTGATGCAGCATCAAATGATAAAGTGAAAATCGTTGCGGAAGCACCAGAAGGCAGTGTTTCAAAAGTAATTTATCCTGTCGGAATAGTAAAAGCAACAAAAAATGAAGATGCAGCTAAATCATTCATAGAATTTTTAAAATCTGATGAAGCTTTAAAAGTATTTGAATCATACGGTTTTACAGCGATTAAATAATAAACGGGAGAAAAAAATGCAATTATCACCAATATTGATTTCAATGAAAACTGCATCTGCTGCAGTTATCATAACTTTTTTATTCGGACTGTTTGCGGCTAGGTGCATTGTGAACCTAAAATCTGAAAAAATAAAGATGATTTTGGACGGCATATTGACATTGCCCCTAGTTATGCCTCCGACTGTAATGGGTTTTTTCATTCTGTATATATTTGGTGTAAAGAGGCCGTTAGGCAAGTTCCTATTAGATTTTTTCAGCGTTAAAATAGTTTTTTCTTGGACAGCCACTGTAATAGCGGCTGTCGTCATTTCATTCCCACTTATGTATCGCTCAGCAAGAGGTGCATTTGAACAGGTCGATGAGAATTTAATCATGGCCGGAAGAACACTTGGCATGTCAGAAAAAAAAATATTTTGGAGAATAACAATGCCTCTTGCTCTTCCAGGCGTTGCATCAGGCGGCGTATTGGCATTTGCAAGGGGATTAGGAGAATTTGGAGCAACAGCGATGATTGCAGGAAATATATCCGGCAAGACCAGGACTTTACCTTTGGCAATTTATTCTGAAGTTGCAGCAGGAAATATGCAGGTTGCTTTAGATTATGTTTTGGTTGTCTTGGCAATATCCTTTATAGTTGTTGTTTTGATGAACTATTTCACGTTAAAAGGTAGAAAATACATGAATAAGGAAGAAATTAAATGAGCTTGTTAGTTGACATAAAGAAAAAGTTCAAAGGATTTTTGCTAAATGTTAAATTTGAAACAAATAAGGAATATCTAGGCATACTTGGCGAATCCGGAAGCGGGAAAAGCATGACGCTGAAATGCATTGCCGGCATTGAAACACCTGATGAAGGGCGGATTTTGGTTAATAATAAAGTGCTGTTTGACTCAGATAAAAAAATAATTCTTAAGCCGCAAGACAGAAATATAGGTTATATGTTTCAAAATTATGCATTGTTTCCAAATATGACAGTTGAAGAAAATATAGGCGCAGGATTAAAAGCTCCAAATATAGAAAAATATCTAAAAATCAACGAAATGATAAAGTCGTTTTATCTCAATGGTTTGGAGAAAAAATATCCAAGCCAGCTATCAGGAGGACAGCAGCAAAGGGTAGCATTAGCAAGATGCATAGCATATGAGCCCGATGTGCTGTTGCTTGATGAACCATTTTCTGCACTTGATTCACACCTGAAAGAACAGCTTCAAATTGAAGTTTTAGAACTTCTTAAGTTTTACCACGGTGAAGTTTTAATGGTAACTCACAGCAGGGATGAAGCATATAGATTTTGTAAAAATCTCGTCATTATAGATAAAGGAAGTTCAGTTCTGTCAGGAGATACTAAAGAAATTTTCAAGCAGCCTAAACTGCTGTCAGCAGCCAGACTGTTAGGCTGTAAAAATATTTCAAAATGTAAAGTTTTATCTCCTCACATTACCTATTTAATAGATTGGGGCATAAATATAGAAACTGAAAATACAATTACTGAAAATTATGAGTACATAGGGGTTCCGGCAAACGGCTTTCAAATAGTAAAAAATAAGGAAGAAAAGAATACAATTGAGTGCAAAATAATTGAGGTTATTGAGGAAGTGTCTGATTATACAATTATATTTGAAAATAAGGATAGCTGCAGTTCTAAAATATATTTTAATATAGGAAAGGAAAAATGGAATAAAAGGGAAAATAGAGAAAAGCTATATTTAAAAGTTATAGAGGATTCTTTATTAATGCTTAAATAAATTAATGAAGCGCAATGGTAAGCAGTACTATTGCGTTTTTTTCAATTAAGGACAGTCATTTTTGCAAATGACAGTATAGCTTTTAAATCATGATGTATAAGTAAAATTAAATATAATTATTGAAGTATTTCTTAAAAAGATCAGATGATATTTTATTAAGCTCCACTTCATAAGCATTATATTTTTCTAAAAACTCAATACACTCAGGTGTGAGAGTTGACCCACCACCGTTTGGACCACCAATTTTTCTGTCTAACAGCTTAAACCCAAGAGATTCTTCAGCACCTTTAATCATTTTAAATGCTTTTGAATAAGATAAATTCATTTCTTTTGAAGCAGCATTTAATGATTCATATTGCTTAGTTAATTTTAAAACCTGTCTAACACCCGGGCCAAAAAATATTTCTTTTTTCGCTAAACGGATTTGTAAGGCACAATGCAATTTTTCCATAATAACCTCCTGTATATATTTAACTAAAATACACAAAGTTTGTAAATGTAATGTTTGAAATTTCATGATTAAGTGTTGAAATTGTGTTTTGCAGATAGAGTTATCGATCAACGCTTCGGTCATATCGTTGCCGGTCTTTAACTCCGACTGTAAATCACAGACTTCCTCAAACCGACGCTTAGCTGTCTTTAAGCGATTGACCACTCATTCATACTGCCGGAGGTAATCGTCTTGTCTCTATGTTATGTGGCTATTTTCATCCACGCATTTCTGTATCATCTCTGCAATCACAGTCTTCTAACTTCGTAACTTGTCGAGCTCTACTCCAAAAACAGCGGTATCGAAAAACACCTATTTCACCATACCAAAGTTGGTGAGTTTTCCCCATAATGAACCTCGCTGATAGGTTCATTATAGCTTTGAAAACAACAACTTGAATAGGTCAATTCTGAACAGTCCAATTTTAGTTCCTATTCTACAGAGTTACACTTACTAAAATTTATGCAGGATGAAAAGCAAGTACTACTAACAACAATAATGGTAATAGTCTGTGTACCTTTAGAATCATCTTTCGATTAATATTTTTCTTTTTTAACAATAGACCTAATATTAATTGTAATCCCATGACAATCAAAGCAATAATTCCGGTTATGCTTAAACCATACCAACTATATTGGATAATTACATGGACTATCATAATCACTATTGCCAAACCACCGAATCTAACATGTTGTTTACTAAAGAATTTTATAAGTGAATTAAGTTGTTTCCCTTTCTTCTCGTCAACTCGGATCTTTTTGCCCCATTTTCTGTTAATGAACTTGAAAACGTAATTGCACGCTGCCAATATAATCAAAATACCAGTGATTGTTCCAAGAATTTTACCTATTTCTTGTAGCATATTTTTTACCTCCTTCTTTTCAGTATGGCCGACAATCCTTATTTTATCGTTTTCATAAACTACTATCACAGCAAAAATTTGGTATTGTACAGATTTTCGGTTAAAAATTACTGAGTATGTTAGGTTTTTTAATAATCTATATTTAAAGTAGGATAACACTTACTTGGTACTATGT
>JBASLQ010000374.1:0-3411 GCA_049656425.1 Sedimentibacter sp. | reverse complement strand
TCTATTTTACCTTTATTTTTATTCTTCTTTATATTTACTCTTGAAGAAAATCTGTCTGTGAGCATTTCCTCAATATAAGCTATATACTTATCCTTTTCAGGAACAATTCTTCTTGCCGGTTTCTTAGTATCTCTTACTATTTTCTCAACATCTCTGACACTTAAGTTTTCTTTTATAATCCTGTCAGTCATTGCAATTTGTTTATCTGGAGATAAACTTATTATAGCTCTCCCATGGCCGGCAGAAATTTCATTTGTTACTATCTTATTTTTAACATAGACATCAAGATTTGTCAACCTCATAATATTTGTTACATATACCCTGGATTTTCCTACTATGTTTGATACTTCTTCCTGGGTTATTCCATACCTGCTCATTATATATTCGTAAGCATGTGCTTCATCTATGGGGTTTAAATCTTCTCTTTGTATATTTTCAATTAAAGCTATTTCTGAAGCATTTTTATTTTCAATATCTCTTACTAAACATGGTATACTTTTGATATTGGCATTTTTACAAGCTCTCCATCTTCTTTCACCTGCAATAATAGTATATATATCTCCATCTTTTCTTACAATTATAGGCTGGATTACTCCATATTTCTTAATGGACTCTGAAAGCTCTTCAAGCTTGTCTTGCTCAAATACTTTACGAGGCTGATTTGGATTTGGACATATCAAATTCGTATCTATATCTTCTATCCTCTGAATATCATCTTTTTCTAAATCCTCTGGTATCAATGCTGATAAACCCTTGCCCAAGGCTTTTCTCTTTATAGCCATACTGTCCTCCTTAATTGTTTTTTATAATTTCTTCTGAAAGCTTTAAATATGCAATACTTCCTTTTGACTTTTCATCATAAATCATTATTGGCTGTCCAAAACTTGGAGCTTCAGCCAATCTTACGCTTCTCGGTATTACTGTTCTGTACACTTTGTCTTTAAAATATTTCTTAACTTCTTCGACAACCTGCACAGAAAGATTTGTTCTTCCGTCAAACATATTGAGAAGAACCCCTTCAATATCCAGCTTAGGATTTAACTTCTTTTTCACTAATTTAACAGTATCTATAAGCTGACCAACACCTTCCAAAGAATAATACTCGCATTGAATTGGTATCAATACTGTGTTAGAAGCTGTAAGTGCATTTAAAGATAATAAGCCCAGTGATGGCGGACAATCAATTATAATAAAATCATATTCTTTATCAATCAAGTTCATTTTTTCTTTTAACGTTTTTTCTCTGTGCTTTGTGTTTGTAAGCTCTATTTCAGCTCCGGCTAGCTGTATATTTGCTGGCACCAAATCCAGGTTTTCTATTTCCGTCTTATATATGATTTTATTTATGTCATAATCCTCAATCAACACATCATAAATTGTATATTCCAACTGATTCTTGCTAACACCAAAACCGCTTGTTGAATTTCCCTGAGGATCTATATCAATACTTAATACTTTTTTGCCCTTCAACGCTAAAGCTGCACATAGGTTAACATTTGTTGTAGTTTTTCCTACACCGCCTTTTTGGTTGAATATGCTTATCACTTTGGCCATTTAATCACCTTCTATATGCTTTTTTTCGGAATTTTTACTTTAATTTCTATAAATTCATCTGATTCTTCCTGCTCAAATTTAGCATCTATACCTGTTTTTACTATTTCGTTATAAGCATTTTTTATAGTATTTATGTATATTTTATAATTAATGAAGTTTCTCACATAACGCTTGTCCTTCATTTTTTTATAATTTAAATCTTCCGTTATTGAATTTATAAGTTTTTCTGTTTCACTGACATTTAAATCTTTTTTTATAACTTTGTCAACTATACTTAAAAGAAGATCTTCATCTTCAATTTTTAACAGCGCCCTGGCATGACGTTCACTTAAGTTTCCTTCTCTGATTTTTTGTTTTACAGACTCAGGAAGTTTCAAAATTCTCATTTTGTTTGCTATTGTTGATTGAGATTTTCCAAGTTTTTCTGCTAATTGTGTTTGATTTAAATCAAAATCTTCAATGAGCCTTTCATAAGCCATTGCTTCTTCAATAAAATCCAAATCTTCCCGCTGCAAGTTTTCGATTAAAGCCATGGCAGCAGATTCTTCATCTTTCACTTCAATAACTACTGCAGGTATTGTTTCCATATTTAACAGTTTAACTGCTTTAAACCGTCTTTCTCCGGCTATAATTTCATAAATATCATCGTAAATTTTTCTTACAGTTATAGGCTGTATCATGCCATAGTTTTTTATAGAACGGCTTAACTCTTCCAAAGCCTTGTCATCAAAAACTTTTCTAGGTTGATTTTTATTTGGAATTATTTTGTTAACATCTATATTAAATATATTACTTATCAAGAAATTCTCCCCCTTAAAACAAGATTTATTGAAAGTTTCATATTAATGGATCTTTACTTGGTTTTCCCGCTTTTCTCGGGTATTTACTATTCGTATGTTCAAATTTTTCAATAATAACTATTTTTCTTACAATATCCGTTCCAGGTAAGTTTATTTCTTTTATTTCTTTTACTTTACCTCCCAGTTTATTTATTGCACTTTCAGAATCTTTAATTTCCTGGGAAATATTCTCACTTTTATATGCAGCAAAATAACCGCCTACTTTAACAAATGGGAGACAATATTCACTTAAAACATTAAGCGGTGCCACAGCCCTTGAAACACAAATATCAAACTGTTCTCTATAATTTGTATTTTGCCCAAAATCCTCAGCTCTTCCATGAATAAATTCAACATTTTCCAGTTCAAGAACTTTTGCTACTTCTGATAAAAAATCAATTCTTTTTCTCAAGCTGTCTAAAAGAGTAACTTCATAATTATCATTGACAATTTTAAGAGGAAATCCGGGAAATCCTCCTCCTGTTCCTACATCAATAACACTTTTTGTTTCATTGAAATTTTTTTCATTTAACAAAACTACACTGTCTAAAAAATGTTTCACATATATTTCTTCATCATCTTCTATTGAAGTTATATTGATTTTTTGATTCCAATCTTTTAAAAGATCTCTGTAAATTGAAAATTTATGTTCAATTTCAGTGCTGTAGGGCAATTTCAGCTGTATAAAACCCTCTTCCATTGTTTTAATCAATGTGTTCTCCTCTATCACTTTTCACATTATTTCTTTATGTCATTCATTGCACTAATTTAATATGTAGGAACGACTAAGCCGTTCCAAGTCTATTTTTAGAATTATATGTCATTAAATAAATTAATAGTACGTTTATATCTGACGGTGAAACTCCGGAAATTCTTGAAGCCTGACCAATTGATTCCGGTCTTATTTTATTAAGTTTCTGCCTTGCTTCTATTCTAAGACTTCCAACATTATCATAATCAATATCTATTGGTATTCTTTTGTTCTCAAGCTTTTTAAATTGCTCAACCTGTTTTATTT
>JBASLQ010000373.1:0-5434 GCA_049656425.1 Sedimentibacter sp. | reverse complement strand
GTGCCGAATGTGGACATCCATATCGCAGGCAGACATGGTCAAAATATGGACAAAAAAGTGCAGTATGGCGATGTGAGAACAGGCTAAAGAATGGTACAAAGGCATCTTGCAAGCATTCACCTACCTTAAAAGAAGAACCACTACATAATGCCATTATGACAGCCATTAATAAGGTAGTAGAAAACAATGGAGACTTTATAGGAGCATTTAGAGAAAATGTCATAAGAGTCATCGGAGGATACTCCACAAAAGACATCCCGACAGAATATGATAAGCAGATCGAATCCCTACAAAAGGAGATGCTAGCCTTAATTGAAGAAAACGCAAAACAAGGAGCTGTAGCAGATGATTTTGATAATGAGTACAAAAGAATATCTGCACAGATAAATGAGCTTAAACAGGCGAAAGTAAAGCTTGTAAGGGAGAGGAAACAGGCCGAGAACTATAAACAGACACTAACGGACATGGACAGCACCCTAAAGACTGTAAGACCACAGGTAAGAGAGTTTGATGAGGATTTAGTAAGAAGATTAATAAATACCATCAAAGTAAATAAGGGAGAGAGACTGGAGATACAGTTTGAATCAGGGATAATTATGGATCAGATGGTAGATTATTATGATTAGAAATGGTAGGGGCAGTAACTAGGATAGATAAAGGGGTTACTGCTCTTAGTATAAGGAGACTCTGTTAAGAATAAAATTCTCAGATAAGCTGAGGGTTTTATTGTTGGCAGAAAATATTTGGTTTGTTACTCATTGTATGTTGACTTATTGTGTTCAATTTTGTTAAAATATTTTTGAGGTGATATTAATTATGAATATAATTAAAGTCTTTGCCAACAACGTTAAAAAGTATCGAACACTAAATGGATTATCTCAGGAAGCTTTTGCTGAAAAAGCAGGTCTTCATAGAACATATATTAGTGCTTTAGAATGTGAAAAAAGAAGTATTGCTTTAGATAATGTACAGAAGATTGCAGATGCACTTGAAGTAGAAACATATCTATTGTTTGTAGAAGATAAAAATTAATATTAATTTACAGAACAGAAAGAAGGCATTAGAAATGATAAATAGTGAAATATATTTAAAAAATATTAGCAACTCTCTTGCTCTCTTGAGTAGAGAAGTTGAAATTTACAATTGTGTCAATTTTTATGATATTAATATTGTCGCTGAAGATTTCTATGCACAACTTTTAAATCTAATTTATGGTATTAATTTATGTAATTTGAATGCATATGAAAAAAATGCACCAGCAATCGATTTGGGTGATAAAAAGACTAGAATTGCTATACAAGTTACATCTGATAATGATAGCAAAAAAATAAAAAAGACTATTGATAAATTTATTGAATACCAACATTATTTAAATTATGATAGATTAATAGTATTAATGCTAACTAAAAAGAAAAATTATTCCGTTAATTTTGATACAAAATCTAAATTTAAGTTTGATAAGAAAGGCGATATTTTAGATTATTTAGATTTAATGAAGGTTATTAACAAAAAAAATACACAAGAATTAGAAGAAATAAGTAGTTTTTTAGAAAGAGAATTAACTAGCAAAATTGAAAGTGAAAGAACAACAAATGCAGGTGAAGTTGATACTATTATAGATTTAATTGAATATATTACTAAAAATAGAGAATTAAAAAAGAAGTTGGACACTGTTGTCAATCCAGAATACAAGATTCAGAAACGCTTTAGGGAATTTGCAGAAAGGTTAATCGATGACTATACATCATTATATACAATTTATGGTGATGCACTAGAAATGGTACATACGATATTAGAAATAGATGAAGCTTTAGATATTATCACAATAATGTACCTACAAGATATAAGCATCAAAATATTGGATGAAACAAAGAATAATCCAGTAGAAGCGTTAAATAAACTTGTAGAGTTTTTTGAAGAAAAATTGAGCAAAAACGATAAAAAATATGATAGAGCTGCAATCAAATTTTATCTTATAAATGAAACTATTAAATGTAATGTATTCCCAAATGAAAGGAGCGAATATAATGTTGATAAATGATAAAATTGCAAAAACATCTGCAATGTATATTGGCTATCTAATTCTTGATGGAATTCGAAAACTTAATAAGGATAAAATATCGATATATGATATTTCGGATTATCTTAAAAAAAGAGGTGTTAATAGTAGTAGGCAATTGGTATTAGGTTTATCTTTTTTATATTCAGTTGATATTGTTGAGTTTGAGGAGGCGAATATATGGATAAAGAAATAAATAGAATTCGCATAAACAAACTATATTCTGAAAATGGCTTATTTGATGAAATTATTTTTCATGATGGTGTTAATTTGATTTTAGGGGAAAAATGTGATGAAACAACCAGTGTTGGTCGAAAAACTAACGGTGTAGGTAAATCAATGAGCATCGAATTTTTGGATTTCTGTTTATTAAATGATTATAAAGATTCAAGAATTAAGAAAGTTCCAGAAAGCATATTTCCAGTAGATGAAAATATTATATTGGATTTGGAAGTAGGGGATAGTCAGATTACAATTAAAAGGAATCGTAAAGAGGAGTCAACGCCACTGATTATTAGAGATAATAAAAGGGTTTCTTTTGATAAAATAAGTGATGCTAGAAACTATTTAAGTGAAATCCTATTTAATAGACTAAGTGGAAAAAGTGTCCCGAGTTTTAGAAACTTGCTGTCAATATTAATGAGGGATGAAAGATCTGAATTTGTGGATATATTAAAGTGCCATGAGTTAGATAAGAACATTCCTGCTGACTTAACACCACATTTATTTATGCTCGGAATAGAGATTGAGCCGTATGCTAAGATTTTGAATACGATTAAAGATATTGATAGTATTACTAAGGTTATTGCAAATAATAAAAAAGAATTAACAAGTGGTGATAAAAAAATTGCTGATGTTCAGGCAGAATTAAATGCACTTGACGATGAATTACAAAAGATGGAAAGTGCTATAGAGAGTTTCAAAAGTAATGAAGCCTTTGATTCGATGGAAAAAGAGCTAATTGACTTGGAAAGAATGTTAGAACAATTACGAAAAAAACAAAAAATAATAAGATATGATTATGATAAAATAAGAAGAATGCCTAAACCAGAAGAGATTGATGACTCGGAAATTGAAATGGTATATGACCAGTTTAAGTCTGATTTAGGTGCAGTTATTGTAAAATCCTTAAATGAAGTGGTTGGATTTAAAAATAAGGTTGAGGATTTTCAAAGGATGTTAATTAATAAAAAAGCAAGAGAATTAGAAGTTCAATTGAAGGAGATAGCAGAAAATATTAGAATATTGGATGATTCATATGCACAAAAATTAAGTGTATTAGATCAAAAAGGAGTTCTTAAAAACCTTAAAACAAGTTTAAAGGTTTATGAAGATAAAAAACAGTCTTCTGCTCATAAAAAGTTTTTATTTGATGAATATGAAAAAAACACAAAGAATAAAAAAACTTTGTCATTAAGAAAGACTCAAGAAGTATTATATTTAGATGAATTGATAGACGCTAATAAAGCTCATACAAATGAATTTGAAAACACATTATTAGATATACATGCATCAATAATGGGAAATAAGGAATGTTCTTTAACAATTCAAACGATAAATAGAGCTAATAGGAAAATACCAGTAGATATTAGTTTGAGAATTTTTGATGATGGAAGTCACAGTGTGAATAGAACTAAGGTATTTATTTACGACATGGGACTAATGTTTAATTCGTATACCAGAAATCGGCATCCACTATTTTTAGTTCATGATAATATTTTTGATGTTGATCAAGATACCTTAGTCCAGTGTTTAAATTATTTATCAAATCAAGAAGAGAAGTATCAGGATTTTCAATATATTTTAACACTTAACAGGGATAAAATCGAAAACGAAGAACGAAAAAGATTAATAAAAATGGACATAAAGGCTCATACAGTTGCAGCATTTACTAAACAAAATAAATTCTTAAAAAGGGATTATCAAGAGAAATAGTAGGAGGGATTCTTCTACTATTTTTCATTAATTATAAATATATGGCGAAAATATTGAAACTATTTTATCTGTAAAGCAATTTTTATCAAAGTATACCCTTCCGCCAAGGGGATACCAGATACTTACGACATCATTATTGTCTACTCAAGGCACGTTGAGACGGTAGTCTTGATGTCACGAAAAGATAAATAATAGTCCCTAAATGGCCTAATATGAGAGGTTTCCAGACTTTCGGTAATGATCGCCGACTGCTGGAAACCTTTCTTTTTTATCTTTCGAATTAGCGTAGGCCCTAAAAGATTTGTTAGGTTGAGTCTAGAGAACTGTTGTTAAATAAAGCGGTAGCCCCATTGTAGAACTACCGCCTCGTTATTTTATCTTGAAAAATTCTCTCTTTGAATGTGTTGTTGGATGATTTTTTCCATGCGCTTGACCATGTAGTTTAATGATGACTGTGACTTGCCAATGATGGTTGCAATGGTACGCTGCGACTTTCCATCATAAAGCATTTCAAAGATTGTTGCTAACTCAGGCGCCTGGCTGTGTAGCTTTTCGAGAAGATCTTAAAAGAGCATTGCCGCTAGGATTGCTTCGAACTGATTAGCGTCGGGGTCCTCGAATTCAAGCTCTGTTTCTTCGAAGAAAGACTCAAGCGAAAGCGGAGCTCCGTCCTTCATTTTTTCGCAGGCCTTACAATCCAATTCGCAACGTTTAAGCTTACCTTTACCATCACTAACCGTGCAGCGGCGTCTACGTTCTTCACGTTTCATTTCTGCCCACAGGGGTTGCATGTATGCATCGTACTGTTCTTTGTTCGCCGGAATCATGATGGCGGACACAATTTTATTTCCGATTTTTGCTGGCACCACTTGTGAACTATCTAAGTTGAAATCTTTGATAGTCTCTTTGGTGACTTCAATTGTGATAAAGTACTTCTGATTGTCTGAATTTGTCATAATATGAGCCCTCCTTCGGCTTAAAAGCGAAGCGAGAGCTCACATGACGTGCACCTGCCAAAAAGGCATAGTCGACCGTCCGAATGGGATTACTCTCGCTTCAGAATTGGCGACCAGCTATTCCAGTAGGCTGGCTGCAGTTATTCAGTTGGTTGCCCAGTAGGTCTGGAATCATCCTTGATGGGATGTCCTATGGGGTGATAATTCACAGTGCTTTCGCAAATGAATGATTGCTGTTAACGAATTATTTTCGCGAACGCAAAATAAAATTGATTATTGCGAAACCATGTGGTATGATTTGTAAAGGTGGCTCACGAGCATGGTTTTGTGCGCTACTTGCGGGCCTCTCTTACATAAATAATTGTAGTTTGTTGGCCTTGAAAAGTAATTGCCGCCAGATTGCCATGAAATTGCCATGATTTTTCCAACGTACGGGAAGGAGGATACAAATGAGCGAATTCAATATTTCCGCTTACATAAAGAC
>JBASLQ010000372.1:0-9110 GCA_049656425.1 Sedimentibacter sp. | reverse complement strand
AATAGGTATGGAAACTGCTATGGGGTTAGCTGATCAGAATACATTAATTGTAGTTCTTGACACACACAGGAGAAGCTACACGGAATCGCCTGAACTACTGAGCAAAATAGATAAAATAGTTCTAATTGACCATCACAGAAGAGGCGAAGAGTATATTGAAGGAACATTGCTTGATTATATTGAGCCATATGCATCATCAACTTGTGAGCTTGTTTCAGAAATAGTGCAGTACATGGATGACCATATAAAGCTTACTAAATTTGAAGCTGATGCACTTATGGCTGGAATAGTAATGGATACAAACTCATTCACATCTAAAACAGGAGTGAGAACTTTTGAAGCAGCATCTTTCCTTCGAAGAAACGGGGCAGACACTGCTGATGTTAAGCAACTTTTCAGTGAAAGCTTGGATTCTATGAAAAAGAAAACTGAAATTATTGAGAAATCTGAAATATTATTTGGTGATGTGGCAATATCGTATATTGATGAAATTTCTGAAGATTCAAATGTAATAGCAGCTCAAAGTGCAGATGAACTTTTGACAATTAAAGATGTTAAATTAAGTTTTGTGCTTGTAAGAAATGAGGATTACATTAATATAAGCGGACGGTCTGTTGGTAATGAGAATGTGCAAGTGATTTTGGAATATCTTGGAGGCGGAGGTCATTTGAATATGGCCGGTGCGCAGGTCCAGACTCAGGACATGGAAGAAGCTAAAGCTAAACTATATGAAGCAATAACACATTATAAAAAGGAGAATAACGACTAATGAAAGTAATATTATTAGAAGATGTTAAAAATGTAGGAAAAAAGGGAACAACTATTAATGCTAAAGACGGATATGCAAGAAATTTCTTATTTCCTAAAAACTTAGCTATAGAAGCAACACCTGTGAATTTAAAGAATTTGGAAAATGCGAAAAAGCAAAAAGAAGAAAAAGAAAAGCAACTTTTTGAAGAAGCAAAGAAACTTGAAGAAGAGTTGATGAAATTTACTGTTGTTATAAAATCTAAAACAGGTGAAAATGGAAAGCTCTTTGGGTCAATAACAACAAAGGAAATATCTGAACATTTGGAAAGCGAACATGGATTTAGCTTTGACAAGAAGAAAATTGATTTGGAAGAGACTATTAAATCTGTTGGTGAATATTTTGTGAAAATTAAACTTCACCCTATGGTGAATGCTAAATTAAAGGTAATTGTTACAGAAAAATAAGAGGTTTGACATGTCTGAAATAATGAATTTAGGAAAAGTTCCTCCTCATAATTCTGAAGCTGAACAAACAGTGCTTGCATCTGCTTTATTAGATCACATTGCAGTTGAAAAAATTGTAAATTTGCTAAACAATGATGATTTTTATTATGAAGCTAACAAAGAGATTTATGACAGCATTAAGCAAGTGCATATGCAGAACATCCCGGTGGATGTTCTTACTGTTTCTGAAGAACTTAAAAAAAGAGGAAAAATAGATTATATTGGTGGTTTTGAATATCTGGCAAGACTTACTGAAAATATTATAACATCTAAGAATGTAGAAGCTTACTGCAATATAATAAGAGAAAAGTCTACATTGAGAAAACTTATAAGTGCTTCAAATGAAATAATCGAAAAAGGATTTAAAGAAAGCGATGATGTTCAGAAAGTTATAGAACTTGCTGAATCCAGAATATTTGCTATCTCTCAAAACAGAAGCATTAACTCTTTTGCAGAAATAAAAGATGTGCTGATGGAAGTTTTTAACCAACTTGAAGAAAGAGCCATGAACAAAGGCAGTCTCACGGGAATTACTACCGGATATGACGATTTGGACAGAATGACATCCGGACTTCAAAGATCTGACTTAATTTTGCTGGCTGCAAGACCATCTATGGGAAAGACTGCTCTAGCATTGAATATTGCCATGAATGCTGTTAAGACGGGTGCTTCAGTTGCACTATTCAGCCTTGAAATGTCCAAGGAGCAATATGTGCAGAGAATCATAAGCATGGAATCCATGGTTGAGAGCACTAAACTTAGGACAGGCAATCTTGATGATGATGATTGGAGCAGGCTTATATCTGTTATGAGCACTATTTCTGATTATAAAGTTTTTATAGATGATACTGCATCTGTTACTTTGTTTGAAGTAATGTCAAAGTGCAGACGTCTAAAAATCGAAAAGGGTCTGGACATGATTATCATAGATTATCTTCAGCTTATGACTGACGGAGGCAAGGGTGGAGACAACAGGCAGCAGGAAATTTCTAATATTTCAAGAGGCCTTAAAGCAATGGCAAGAGAGCTTAACTGTCCTGTAGTTGCATTGTCACAGCTTTCACGTGCTCCTGAATTAAGAAATGACCACAGGCCTGTTATGTCTGACTTAAGAGAGTCAGGAGCAATTGAACAGGATGCGGATGTTGTAATGATGCTTTACAGAGATGAATATTACAATAAAGAAGAATCTGAAAAAAAGGGTATTACAGATGTTATTATAACAAAACAAAGAAATGGCCCTGTAGGAACTGTAGAACTTGCATGGATAGCACAATACACGAAATTTGGAAATATACAAAAATAACAATAGATTAGCAAAGGATAAGGGCGCATAATGCGCCCTTATTTTACAATTGTTCTCTGTCGTTCTTACACTTTTCTTGCTATTATTATTTTTGTCCCCGGATTGAGGACGTTGTCTGTTGGCAAGTCGTTTAGCTCTTTTAAATGATTGATTGATAAATTATAATTTTTGGCAATATCCCAAATTGTTTCTCCGGACTGGACTACTCTGAAAATCAAGCTTGGCATTTTGCTGTGATCCACAGGGCCGGCTTCAGTAATATTGCTTATTACTGTTATTTCATCTTTGTCCAAGAATTTCAATGCTACATTAATATCGCAGTTTACAACAGCTGAATTGCTTCCTTTTCTATAAGCTCCGCATTTGTTTATTTTCACGTCAGAAACAATAGTTCCTGCAGAATTACCTTCATGCAAGTCTATGGATGCAGTAAAAGGAAGTGAACTGTATGCTCTGTCAATTTTATTTATGTCGCCGTTTAAATACAATATATTCACATCCAAAAACCCATCAACTAAATATTTGTCATCCAATAATCTTTTTTCGGAAATTTTAGGGCTAATATCTACAGTATAAATATCTTTAATAGTTCCATTTGCAATATCCAAGTTGTTTTCAAATTTTACAGTTTTATTCATAATATTTTTCAACGAACTTAAATTCACTTTGTTTGAATCCAGTTCAAGCAGTGATTCTGTGGAATAGCAATCCATTATTATATTTTTCTCAATTGTATCATATAGTTGGGCATTTACTGTAAAAGGTAAATTAAATTCAATGAGTTTTTTCTCATTGTCATAATTTTCTGCTATGGAATATGTCATTTCGTTTTGCACAATGTTTATATCCTTTAGCATATTGTCGCCGGAATTCTTTACTTCTATGTAGTGAGTAAATGGAAATTCTTCTGATATAAATCCTGTAGAATTTAAGCTGTTATCTTCAGCATACAAAAATCCTACTTTGCATATTCCTTCTACCAGCATTTTTTCTTCTAAAGCATCAATGTTTGTTATATATATTTCGGATTCGGCTTTAAGTATTCTGGCTATCTCATCAGAAGCTTTATTTAGTTCCACGGCATCATTAATGTTAGCATTTTCTGATAATTGAGATACAGTATCAGTGTATTTTATATTTTTTGTTTTTGCCTGAAAACTGCCGTCTGATTCTAAGTTAGAAACAAAATTTACCGGGTGGTTATTGATTACATCTGTTTCAAGTATTAATACTGCTTTAACCAAGGAGTTTCTGCTTGTCAGCGGCTCTGTGTCAATGTAGTCAATATAAGCATTTACCTGTGCATCCATATCACCTGTTGCTCCTGGAACGTGAATATCTTCTGAAAATGGTATTTTATCTGACATGGAACATACTATCGTTTCTTCATCGTTGGAACGGTATATAATATTATAAACTAAATTTCCTTCAACAGTTACAGTGTCAGTTTTTACTGAAGCATTGTTTATTTTTATTTTGCCTTCGGTTGATATTATTTTTTCTATATCAGGTAAGTTATCTTGAACAGTAAATTCATTTTCTAATAAAACTTCAGTGGAACTTGAATCAATAATTTCATTAATATTAAAAGTATCGCTAAATAGTTTAAACAAATTAAATCCTCCTTTAAGTTTATACAGTGTATCAGCATTCTTTTATAAATATATATGCATTATAAATTATCATAGTACAACTTAAAGGCAAAAAGGATAAAAAATTTTTAAATAAGCTGCAAAAAAGCATTGACCTTTTGCTGCTTTTAATATAAAATTGATTAGTGATTATTTATCTAAATTTGTTGTTTTTTAATTTTATGTTTTTTGTGATAGCATAATGATATAGAAAAATTATATATTTCAAACTAAAAGAGACTAAAAAAAAAACCCCTTTTTTGTCTCTTTTTTATGTTTTAAAACAATTACATTTATAAACAATTTAGTAAAGGCTAAAATAATAGCGAGCGGTATAAGGTATTATAGTGTGCAGGAGGAAAAAATGCCAAAATATATTTTCATAACAGGAGGAGTTGTTTCTTCATTAGGAAAAGGGATTACAGCAGCTTCATTGGGAAGACTGCTTAAAGCCAGAGGTTTAAAAGTAACTTTACAGAAATTCGATCCATATTTAAACGTAGATCCGGGAACTATGAGCCCATATCAGCATGGTGAGGTTTATGTAACTGACGATGGTGCTGAAACTGATTTAGACTTGGGACATTATGAGAGAATAGTAGATATTGATTTGACTAAATACAGCAGTATTACGTCCGGTAAAATCTATTGGTCAGTTTTAAACAAGGAAAGAAGAGGAGATTATCTGGGAGGAACCGTTCAGGTGATTCCGCATATAACTAATGAAATTAAGTGCATGTAGAAAAGAGTTTCAACTGTGCAAGATGTTGATATAGTTATTACTGAAATAGGAGGCACTGTTGGGGATATTGAAAGTCTTCCGTTTTTAGAAGCAATACGTCAAATTCGCTATGAAGTTGGCAGAGAAAATGTTATGTACATACATGTAACATTGCTTCCATATTTGCGAAAAGCCGGAGAGCTTAAAACAAAACCAACACAACACAGTGTAAAAGAATTATTAAGTATAGGAATTCAGCCTAATATGCTTGTTTGCAGAACAGAAAAAGAATTAACCAAGGATTTAAAAGATAAAATAGCCTTGTTCTGCAATGTTGAAAAACAAAATGTTATACAAAATGCTGACGCAGATTCTTTGTATGATGTTCCGCTTATGTTGGAAAAAGAAGGTTTGGCAAAACTTGTCTGCGAATATTTTGGCATAGAATGCAAAGAACCTGACCTTGAAGAGTGGAAAGAAATGGTTCAACATTCTAAAAATCCAAAACATTATGTGAAAATTGCATTGGTAGGAAAATATTGTGATCTTAGAGATGCTTATTTGTCTGTTGCTGAAGCTTTGAAACATGCAGGAATAGAAAATTCAGCTGACGTTGAAATTGCCTGGATTCATTCAGAAGAAGTAAATGAAGGAAATTATAAGGAAGTTCTTAAAAATCACGACGGAATATTAGTTCCCGGAGGTTTTGGCGACAGAGGAATTGAAGGTAAAATACTTGCTGCAAGATATGCAAGAGAAAATAAAGTGCCATTTTTGGGTATTTGTCTCGGAATGCAAATGGCTGTCGTTGAATTTGCAAGAGGAATTTTAGGATATGCTGATGCAGACAGCACTGAATTTAATGCTGAATCAAATTATCCGATGATAGATATTATGGATGACCAAAAAGATATAGAAAACAAAGGCGGCACAATGAGACTTGGAAGTTACCCTTGCAAGCTTATTGACGGAACAAAAGCAAAAGAAGCATATGATGGTGCTGATTTAATCAATGAAAGACACAGACACAGATATGAATTCAACAATAAATTCAGACAAATATGTGAAGAAAACGGACTGATTATTTCTGGAATTTCTCCTGACAACAAACTTGTGGAAATAGTTGAATTGAAAGATCACCCTTGGTATGTAGGAGCTCAGTTTCATCCTGAATTCAAATCAAGACCTACAAGAAGCCATCCGTTGTTTAAAAATTTAATAAAAGCTTCTATTGAAAATAAGAAAAACAATTAATAATTAAATGTACAACTTTGTATTTTGTAAGGAATGACCCTCATGTCATTTTGCAAAGACAAAGAATAATCACAGTGATTATTAATATATCTCCATTGATTATCATATTAGTCAATGGAGATTTTTTTAGCATCTTCTAGTTGTTATTTGAATGAGTCACCAATGTCAATTGTTAATGGCTTTGTTTTGTGTTACTAAATAATAAAAAATACCTGTTATTATTATCATGCCCCCTGCTAAAGTATAAATGGAAGGTACTTCTTTAAAAAAGAACATTGCCATAATACTTGCAAAAATCGGCTCACTTAGCGTTGATACAGAAATAAGCGTTGAAGAAACAAATTTAACAAGGTAATTGTATACAGTATGACCAAGTATTGAACAAAAAAACGCTAAAGCAATAAATAATAAAAATTCTTTTGCCGGATATGGATAAACAGGCGTGTCAGTAACAAAACACATTAAAAAAAGTGTAATTGCCGAAACTGAATATACAATGAAAACATAAATTCCTACGCTCATGTTTTTTCGAACGATTCCTCCTATGACCAGGTAGCCGGCAACAAAAATTGCCCCTGAAAATGCAAGTGCATTGCCCATCATCATGCTGCTTTCTGTTCCTCCTGAAGACCCCATGGCGATAATTAAAGTGCCTGTAAGTGACAGTGCAATACTTGCAATCATTTTGAACGTAAACTTTTCTTTTATAATAAAATAATTGGCAAGTGCTACAAACATAGGACTGCATGCTACAAGAACTGTTGAATTTGCTATTGTTGTCATATGTATTGAAGAAATCCAGGAAGCATAGTGCAAAGCAAGAAAAATTCCGCTTAAAATGCACAATATAAAATCATTCCTTTTTATACTGCTAAATTCTTTCCTATTGTTTATAATTACAGGCAGCAAAAGCATCAAGCAAGTAAAAAGCATTCTGTAAGCTGATATAACAAGAGCAGGCGCAGCAGAAAACCTTATAATGATTGATGATAAAGATGTAAATAATGTTCCTACAAGAATTAAGTATTTTGATGGTGTTTTTTCCATAATATCCTGCCTTAGTTTTATAACACATATTAGCATATGTACATTATAATTTCAATGGTTAGGAACAAAAAGAATATGGTTTTCTGCATGCAAAGACACTTATCATTGACGAAACTGTATCATCTGTTGGCACCGCTAACTTCGATGTAAGAAGCTTCAAGCTGAATTTTGAATGCAATGCTTTGATTTATGACACTAAAGTTTCTTGTGAGCTACAAAATATTTTTACGGAAGATTTGAATTATTCGGCTGAACTTACAAGAGAATTGTATCTTGACAGAGGCATTATAATAAGGCTGAAGGAATCATTTTGCAGGCTGCTGGCTCCCCTTCTTTAATTATATTGATAATTTTTGTTTATGCTGATATAATACAATATATAAACTTAAGAATTAGGTGAGTAAATGAAAAAGTACTTTGTAATATACAATCCTTCATCCGGAAAAGAACTTGCCGCACAAAAAATATTCCATGCTGCGGAAACAATCATGGAAATTGAAGATGTAGAATTTACATTTTATGCAACAAAGAAAAAAGGTGATGGAGAAACAGCTGCAATACATGGATGCGAAAGCGGATATGATATGATTATTTCCTGCGGAGGAGATGGAACTGCCCATGAAATAGTCAATGGTATTATGAAAAGCTCCAGAAAATCAAAATTGGCCATATTACCGGCAGGAACGGTCAATGATTTTGCTGAGCAACTTAAAATGCCTAAAGCTTATGCGAATTTTGCTTCTCTGATATTAAAACGAAGTTTTAGAACAATAGACGTTGGTAAATTCAATGATGATTATTTTATAAATGTGGTTGGGGGCGGAGCTTTTACAAGCATACCACATAACGTCACAGTTGAAGCTAAAACAATTCTTGGAAAGTATGCCTATTACATTCAAGCTGCTGTTCAAGTGCCTGGAGAGCTGGATAATACACATAACATTACCTATGAAATTGATAATACGCAGTATAAAATAAATACTCTTCTTTTTCTTATTATTAACTCTGCTGGCGCAGGAGGATTTAAAAATTTATGTCCAAATGCAAAACTTAACGATGGACTTTTAGAT
The DNA here is from genome assembly GCA_049656425.1 of Sedimentibacter sp. GTDB lineage: Bacteria > Bacillota > Clostridia > Tissierellales > Sedimentibacteraceae > Sedimentibacter. Next base: position 827 of record JBASLQ010000372.1, on the reverse strand, counting down.
ATAGTTATTTTTGAAAAGACAAACAATGCTGAATTGCTTCAGATTTTTACGAAAGTGTTCAATGGACAGCATATAACTCATCCAAAAGTTCACTATTATCAAGGTAAAAATATAAAAATAAGTTCAGACAGAGATTTATCTATTGATGCTGATGGTGATTTTGGCGGTTTTGCACCGGCTGAAATATCATCTGTCCACAATGCTATTGAACTTCTTGTTCCTTAATGCTATACAGTTTTTAAAAAATTATTGATTAATATTGTAGATTTTTTTGCAGCTATTTTAACAAATGAAGGAAAATCCATATGTGCTGAGCCGTCTGCTTTATCGGAGATGGCTCTTACTATGCAAAAATCCACATTGTTCAAATAGCAAACATGCCCTATTGCAGCTCCTTCCATTTCTGCGCACAATGCATTGAAATGTTCAACTATATAATCTTTTTTAGACATATTGCATATAAACTGATCTCCTGATGCAATTGTTCCAACAAATACATTTGTTTTTTCTATAAGCTTAGCCGCATTTTTTATTTTTTCTACTAACTCAGCTGAGCATGGAATTTCAATTAAGTCTATACCTGAGATAAGGCCTATTGGATCTCCTATTCCAGAAGTGTCAAAGTCATGTTGCACAACTTTGTTTGAAATAACAAGATCTGCAATATCAAGATTTGAATTAAGACTTCCTGCTACTCCGGTGTTTATAATGACATCAGGAGAATATTTTAGTATCATTGTTTGTGTGCATACAGCGGCATGAACTTTGCCAACTCCACATTTAGCGACAACAACATTTTTTCCGTGCAATTTGCCTTCATAATATCC
>JBASLQ010000371.1:0-4444 GCA_049656425.1 Sedimentibacter sp. | reverse complement strand
CCTCAAATAAATTATATCAAATTGGTGAAAGCCGCGCACCAATTTTTCATTACTATTTGTGTCGCCAGCGGTAGCGGCGAAATGGAGGTTAGTATGAACGTTGTTAATAAAGGAGTAAGAAAAAAAGATGCTATGGCTCTTGTGACTGGAAAACCGGTTTATACAGATGATATAGCTCCGGAAAACTGTTTAGTTGTTAAAGTACTGAGAAGCCCTCACGCACATGCAGTCATTGCAGAAATTGATACTGAAAGAGCAAAAAAAGTACAAGGCATAGAATGTGTGCTGACATATGAGGATGTTCCTAAATCAAGATTTACTACTGCCGGACAAACTTATCCTGAATTCAGTCCTTATGACAGACTGATACTTGACAAATTAATTAGATGTGTTGGAGATCCTGTTGCAATAGTAGCAGGATGGGATGAAAAATCAATAAACAAAGCTTTAACTTTAATAAAAGTTAAATATGATGTTCTTGAACCTATTTTAGACTTTAGAAAAGGCATGGACAGTAAAATTATAGTTCATCCTGAAGAGGATTTCAAAACGCTTGTAGATGTTGGTGCTGACAACAAAAGAAACATATGCGCTTCAGACTGCACTGAATTTGGAAATGTAGAAGAAGAATTAAAAAAATGCTCCCATGTTATTGAGCAGACATATACTACTAAAGCCAACCATCAAACTGCAATGGAAACATTCAGAACATATACAAGCATGGACACATATGGAAGGCTTAATGTAATAACTTCCACTCAAGTGCCATTTCATATAAGAAGAATTTTAGCAAATGCTCTTCAAATTCCAAAATCTAAAATTCGTGTTATTAAACCAAGAATTGGTGGAGGATTCGGATCAAAACAGACATCTGTAAGTGAAATGTTTCCTGCAATAGTTACCTGGAAAACCGGAAAACCGGCAAAAATGGTATATACACGTAAAGAAAGTTTGACAAATGGAAGTCCAAGACATGAAAGCCAAATAAAAATACGTCTTGGTGCAGATGAAAATGGAATAATCAAAGCAATCCACATGGACACACTTTGGAATGCAGGAGCTTACGGAGACCATGGTCCTACTACAGTTGGACTGGCCGGTCACAAAGCTATGACAATTTACAACAGTGCTGCAGCTTATAAATTTAATTACGATGTTATTTATACAAATACTATGGGTGCCGGAGCATACCGCGGATATGGCGCAACGCAAGGGTTTTTCGCACTTGAATCTGCAGTAAATGAATTAGCGGCAAAACTTAATATGGACCCTACTGAGTTGAGAATGAAAAACATGCTTACGGAGAGTCAGGTTGGGAATAAAATGCCCACTTATTACAATGAAGTGTTGAAAAGCTGTACACTTGACAAATGCTTATTAAGGGCAAAAGAAATGATTGGATGGGATGAAAAATATCCATGCAGGGATATGGGCAGCAACAAAATAAGATCTGTTGGGGTAGCTGTTGCAATGCAAGGATCCGGAATTTCATTTGTTGATGTTGGAGCTATTGAAATAAGATTAAATGATGATGGTTTCTACACATTGATGATTGGTGCAACTGATATGGGAACTGGTTGTGATACTATTCTTTCTCAAATAGCTGCAGATTGTCTGGAATGCGAACTGGACAATATTATAGTTCATGGAGTAGATACTGATTTATCTCCATATGATACAGGTTCTTATGCTTCCAGCACAACTTACATCACCGGTATGGCTGTTGTAAAAACATGTGAATCACTTAAAAAGAAAATAATTGCTGAAGGAGCAAGACTTTTAGATTGCCCTGTAGAAAATGTGGAATTTGACGGTAAAGAAGTTTTCTCTGAAAAAGACAATAAAAGAATAACATTAAAAGATATTGGAAATGACAGTTTAGTTGGAATGAATAATTATTTGACAGCAAGTGAATCACATTATTCACCTACATCTCCTCCTCCATTTATGGCTGGTATTGTAGAAATAGAACTTGATAAACTTACAGGAAAAGTTGATATTATTGATTATGTTGCAGTAGTAGACTGCGGAACTCCAATTAATCCAAATCTTGCAAGAATTCAGACTGAAGGCGGCATCGTTCAAGGCATTGGTATGACTCTCTTCGAAGATATTACATATGATGAAAACGGACGAATGATGAACGATTCATTTTTACAGTACAAAATACCTACGCGTATTGATGCCGGAAATATAAGAGTTGAATTTGAAGCAAGCTATGAACCTACAGGTCCATTTGGAGCAAAATCAATTGGTGAAATAGTAATAAATACACCTGCACCTGCCATAGCAAATGCAATATATAATGCAACAAAATTAAACTTCAGAACACTACCTATTACAAGTGAGAAAATTGCAATAGGAATGCTTGAAAATAAATAAGTGCAACAAAGGGGCTGCCTTAAAATATAATAAATTTCTATGAAAAGCAGCTCTCTTTTTTATGAAAAACAAAAAGCAACTTCTATTGATAACATTTTATCCGCATCTACAGTTGCCTCAACTATGATTTTGACGTTAAGTCCGTCTCCTCCTCCATCATATGTGCCGTAATTAAATATTCTTTTGCCTGATTTTAAGCATTCGAATCGGTTCACCGCATCACGAATGCTAAACAGCATGCACTCGCATAATAATATAATTTTACATAATCATAACACATTATATGAAATATATTTACATAATGATGTTATATTTGCATCTGTTATTAAATCTGAAATAGGAGGTTAATAGATTATGAAGAGAAAAAGATTTTTATCATTATTGCTTATGATTGCAATATGTATTACATCATTAGCGAATATTCCAACAACAGTTTTTGCTGAAGAAGGCTTCATTGCTGAAGAAGGCTTCATTGCTGAAGAAAAGCCATTTTTAAATTCTGAGGGGGTTTATGAAATCAGTACCTCTGAGCAAATGCTGTTTTTGAGTCAAAATTATGGAAGTGAATATTGTCCTGTAAAAGGCTACTACAAGCTGACAAATGATATTGACATGTCATCAGTAACCAATTACAAGCCATTTGGAAGATTTTACGGTACTTTTGACGGAAATTACAAAAAAATGTCCAACCTCAGAATAATTAGTGAGTCTGGAACAGTTGGGCTTTTTACTTACATAGGCGATAATAATGTGCAGGCAATTGTAAAAAACCTTGGACTTGTTGATGTTTATGTTAAAGGCGGACCTACAGTGGGGGGATTAACAGGTATGCTTTTTGGTACAATCGAGAACTGCTATGTAACGGGTATGGTAATAGGCAATGGACTTAGCTTAGGTGGCATTGCGGGAAGAATCCCTGAGGATACTTCCGGAACTGTTAAAGAACCGAACCCGGAAGAAGCTGCATATCCGACGATAAGAAACTGCTATTCTGCTGTCACTGTAAGACAAGAAGGAAAAGGAGACAGTCAAGGAGGAATATCCGGACGTGTCCTTAATCCAAGAACTATCATTGAAAATTGCTATACAGCCGGTATTGTAAACGGAGACACTAAAGTTGGAGGACTTGTTGGTGACTTAAGAACAGGAATATTAAAAAACAGTGTAGCTGCAACTCCGTATTTGTCAGCAAATTCTGCATTAGGTTCAGCAGCGGGAAGGGTATTGTCTGTACCTACTTCACCAAATTATCCTGCTGCCTCTGTCTCAAATATAATTTCTTATGATAAAATAAAAAAAATCGGTGCTCCTAACGATGATTCCTTTAACGGTATTGTCAAAACACAAGAAGATTTATATGCTCAATCAACATATGAGAACTTGGGCTGGGACTTTGTGAACACATGGGAAATGCTTACGGTTAAGGACGGAAACAAAACTCTTAGCTGTCCAGTGTTAAAGGGATTTGAAGGTCAGGAATTTATGTTTGATTTGGAAGGATATCTTTCAAGTATTGAAGTACTACCAACAGTATCAGAAGTCAAATCCGACTCTGTTACTATAAATGTTTCTGCACTGGATACTGAAGATGCTCTGGCTGTTATCACTGATTATTGCATGATTAAGGCATCTGAAAAACCTAAATCTGATGAAATAGTGTGGGAACAACAAGCTGAAAAAGTATTTGCAGGCTTGACTCCATCAACCCAATATACCTTCTGGATAAAAGTTAAGACTGCTGATGGAAAGGAAAGCGGATGGGCATCTCTTTCACAATATACAAAATATGAAATTTTAACAGATAAGTCGCCAAAAAATATCAGCAATACGATTACGGCAACTCCTACAACCAGCACATCTATTGTGTGGTCAACTGATAATATTGACTTAAATGACAGCACAGTTGAGATTGTTAAAAAATCAGTTTCCGCTACTTTACCTTCAGACAAAGCGCAAATTTTTAAGGGAAAAAATGAAGTCAAAGAAGTACATATGTCCACTAATGAATTATTATTTGACGGTATAAGGAACTTTCACAGTGTAAATTTGACAGGATTGGAAG
>JBASLQ010000370.1:0-3723 GCA_049656425.1 Sedimentibacter sp. | reverse complement strand
CAGCAATTCCCCATAATTCCCCCCATCCAAATGGGAACAAATATTCAATATCTGAAGTAGCATTGCTGTAGTGAGAAAGCTCTGCTTTTTCATGATCTCTAAAACGTACATTTTCTTTTGTCATTCCAAGACTTAAAAGCCAGTTCATAGCAAATTCTTTCCAGTAGTAAAACCACTCCATGTCTTCTCTCGGTTTACAGAAAAATTCAAGTTCCATTTGTTCGAACTCTCTTGTCCTAAATGTGAAATTACCGGGAGTTATCTCATTTCTGAAAGATTTACCTATTTGGCCAATACCAAATGGTATTTTTTTTCTTGATGAACGTGCCACATTTTTAAAGTTAACAAAAATACCTTGTGCTGTTTCCGGTCTTAAAAATATTTCTGATTGTGAATCTTCTGTTACTCCCTGAAATGTTTTAAACATAAGATTGAATTTTCTTATTGCAGTAAAATTTGATTTGCCGCACTCTGGACATTCAATTTTATTTTCTATAATATATGCTTCCATTTGAGAATTAGTCCAGCCATCAACTACCTGAACTTCTCCTGTTTCATGCATATGATCTTCAATTAATTTATCTGCTCTGAATCTTGCCTGGCATTCTTTACAATCCATAAGTGGATCGCTGAATCCTCCAACATGACCTGAAGCAACCCAAGTTGTAGGGTTCATGAGTATTGCAGCATCAAGTCCTACATTGTATGGACTTTCCTGTATGAATTTTTTCCACCATGCTTTCTTTACGTTATTTTTTATTTCCACTCCTAAAGGACCATAATCCCAAGTATTTGCCAGTCCTCCATAAATTTCAGATCCTGGGAATATTATACCCCTGGATTTTGATAATGAAACTAATTTTTCTAATTTGCTTTTTTCGCTCTTTGCCATGATTTTCCTCCATTTAATAAATTTATTTTGGATGAAAAATTAAATATAAAAAAATCTCTCATCCCATATAGGGACGAAAGATTAATTCCGCGGTTCCACCCTATTTGATAAGGCATAGCCTTATCCTCTTTAAACAAAGGACTCCAAAGTTCCCTTCACCCAAATCTCATTATCAGTTTTCACCAACCCTGACTCTCTAAAAATTCAATATGGACTACTCTTCTTTTTCACAGTCTCAACATTAACTATAATGTAACAAATTAAAGTTTTTATGTCAAGATTTTCTTTTAAAATTCGTCGTTATTTTTATTAAAAGTATCTTTTATATCGTCCTTCAGGTTCTCTGCGCCTTCTTTAACATCTTGCATTGTATCTTTTACAGCACCCATTCCCTGATCTACTTTTTGACCTAAGTCGATAACATTTCCATCTGCTTGTGTTATTTCAACTGAGCACTGAGTAAGAAGTGCTGTTGTTATACCTGCTGCTGATAAAAATGGAGCAATAACAGCTCCGATTAATCCTGCTGTAATAGGCAGATTAACAATAACTTCATTATTTTTCTTAATAGTAAGTTTTGTAGCATTTCCCTTCATAACAACATCTTTAATCTGGTTTAATATCTGTTCTCCCTTATTAGGACCGCTTGAAGCATTTGTTTTATTCTTGCCCTTATTTTCAATTAAAATAATAGCTTCAAGAACATCGCCGTTTGCAGCATCAAGAGCTTGCTTGGCTGTAGAGTAGTCAGTATTTGTTCGTCTTAAAATTTCGTCGATTTTTTGTAAATTTTCATTTTCCATATAATATCCTTCCTTTTTTAAATCAGTTTCAATGTAGTAAAGTTATCCTTTCCAATGTAATAAAATAAAAAATTTCTTATTAAATTTAAAAGTTTCATGTTTACTTCAATTGATCCGATATTCTCAAATTTCGTTTTTAATATTTTATCCAAAGTTAGTATTTCACTATAATTAACATTTATTCCGTTTCCATAATTTACGCATTTAGAGCAAAACATGCCTCCTTCTTTAATTGAGAATTTAGCATCAGAGGAAATTGTTGCTCCGCAGGACAAGCAATGCAGAAAATCCGGCTTATATCCAAGCATCGACACGAGTTTCAATTCATATGCAGCCGTCAGTTTGTCAAAATTTTTAGTAAAACAAGATAGATAATGAAGTGCAGAAACTGTCATGTCAAATATTTTATAATCATATTCATTTTCCTGCGCCACATAACTTATTAACTCTATAATATAATTACCTCGATAATACGCATCCATATTATTTTTAAGGTTATAAAAATTGTCAATTAATTCTGCAGAAGTAATAATATACATATCTCTTGATTTTGTAAGAGCACATGTGGAATGTGCGAAAAGTTGAGATATATTTACCAAATGAGAATTATTCTTTCTGCATCCTCTGGAAATCAGTTGAATTTTTCCCCTTGTTCTTGACAAGGCATGAAGTATCTTATCATTTTCTTTGTAGCTTACTTCTTTTACAATAAGAACTTCTTCATTTATCATTTCTGGTCATATCCTAAACTTCTGAGAAGATAATTATTATCTCTCCAATTTTCAGATATTTTTACAAACAGCTGTAAATTCACTTGGCTTCCCAAAAGATTTTCAATATCTTGTCTGGCACTTTTACCAATACCTTTTATTTTTCTGCCTTCTTTTCCTATTACAATGCTTTTGTGTGACTTTTTCTCACATAAAATGCTTGCTCTTATATCTACTAAGTTTCTGTCTTTTCTTTCTTTCATTTCTTCTATTTCAATTGCAATTCCATGAGGAACTTCATCCTGTAAATACATCAATGCTTTTTCTCTTATAATTTCTGCAACAACAAAACGCTCTGGCCTGTCTGTAATGTAATCCTGTGGAAAATACATTGGACCTGGTTCTAAGTATTTTATAATAAGTTTTATTAACGAATCAACTCCAAGGTTTTTTAATGCAGACATAGGCATTATATCATCAAAAACTTTGTATTTGTCAAATTCAGATGCCATTTTGATAGCTGCTTCCTGTGTGAACATATCAACCTTATTTATAATCAATATTTTTTTAGCTTTTACACTTTTTATTTTTTCAATAATAAATTCGTCTCCAGGGCCTACTTTGTTAAATTCGTCTGTAATCATAATCAAAACATCCATTTCTTCAAGAGCTGAATCAACTTCAGTGTTCATAAACTCTCCAAGATGGTTCTTTGGTTTATGAATGCCTGGTGTATCTAAAAATATTATTTGAGCTTCGTCATCTGTGTAGACTGTTCTTATTTTGTTTCTTGTTGTTTGAGGCTTATCCGACATTATTGAAATTTTTTCGCCGATCATTGCATTCATCAATGTTGATTTACCTACATTTGGTCTTCCTATTATTGTAACGAATCCTGATTTAAACATATTTTTCCTCTCTTTTGTTAATCCAAGTCTTCCGGTCCAAAACTTTTGGGCAGAAGTTCTTCTAATTTGTACGTTTCATATGAATCAATACTTTTAGCGCATATGACTTTTATATCTTTTCCAAATTCCAGCATAAATTGTCTGCATACTCCGCATGGAAAAGAAATTTTTTTATCGCTTCCTACAATTGCAATTTTCTCGATATCTTTGTATCCTTCTGAAATACTTTTTGAAACAGCAACTCTTTCAGCACATATTGTAGGAGTGTAAGATGCTGATTCAATATTGCAGCCTGTAAATATTTTCCCGCTTCTTGTATATACAGCTGCGCCAACTTTAAAATTTGAATATGGACTGTATGATTTTTCTCTAGCTTCCATAGCTATTTTTATCAATAATTTATCTTCCAT
>JBASLQ010000369.1:0-4603 GCA_049656425.1 Sedimentibacter sp. | reverse complement strand
TTCGCCACTCCTCCTCCCGTGCTCTGTAGTATATTGCTGTTCCATAAGAAGATATTAAAACAAAATGAGGAGGGGCGCAACCATTTTTTCATAACTTGTTTGTGCCTTGAGCGAAGCGAAAGGAATGGTAAAAATTATGAAAAAAGAAATAGGTATTATAGGAATTGGAAATGTTGGATCAATGCTGCTGCACAAATTTATTGAACTTGATTTATTAGAAGAAAAAAATATTTATGTTGCAAATCGTTCTAAAGAAAAATTAGAAAGCTTAGAAAAAAATATCCATCATTGAATATATGCGAAGGCAATGAAGAATTGGCAAAACATATGAAGGAGTCAAAGTATTTAAAGAAAAACTTCCTGAAGTATTTGATGCTGCATTGGAAGCTTCAACAGGAAGATATGATGTTATAACTAAAAAGGCATCAGAAGAAGTAGATAAACTGATTTAATACAACAGCAGCAAATTAAATGAGTAATCATTTAATATTTTATATTTCTGGTTACTCCTTTTTTATTTTATTTTACGAAGTTTTGTTTTATATGGTTCTTCCTTTATGAACTCCCATTGTTTCAATGAATTTAACATATAACCGGCCACATCCATTTCATATACTTCATTTAACAGCTTAGAAGAAATAACATCATTTGTTTTGCCATAAGAAGCAATTTTACCTTTATCCAATAACAAAATATTGTCTGCTAAATTCATTGCCAGATTTAAATCGTGAAATACTCCAATTACTGTATGATTTTCTTCCTTCGACCATTCTTTAAGAAAGTCAACCAATTCAGCCTGATGCTTCAAATCTAAATGGTTAGTGGGCTCATCCAATAATATTATGCTTGGTTCCTGAGCTAATGTTCTTGCTAAATAAACTCTCTGGAGCTGTCCTCCTGACAGAGTGTTTATTTGTTTATCTTTAAAATTCAGCAAGCCAACGGCTTTTAAACACTTTTCAGCATATTCTCTGTCTTTTAAAGAAGGTTCCTTAAATGCTTTGCCTTTCATATGCAAATATCTTCCAAGAAGCGCAGTTTCATAAACAGTATATGAAAAATAAATTGTAGATATCTGACTCATGACTGCAATATTTTTAGCAACATCTGTCCTGTTCATATTATAAATATTAATTCCGTTAATTTTGATGGTTCCGCTATGAGGAATAAGTCCGGATATTGTTTTAATCAACGTTGTTTTCCCACAGCCGTTCGGTCCTAAAACACACAAGTTTTCGCCTTCAGCAACATTCAAAGAAATATTTGATATTACATCATGACCTTCATACCCTGCAGATACATTATTTAAAGTTAGCATTTATAACTCCTTTCTTTTAGAGAAATATACATAGGCAAAAAATGGTGCGCCTACTAATGCCGTAATTGCTCCTACAGGCAATTCTGAAGGCGAAATTATTGTCCGTGCTATTAAGTCGCATATGACCATAAAAGCTCCTCCAAAGAGCATTGACATAGGAATTGCAATTTTATGAGAAGAACCAAAAACTTTTCTTACAACATGAGGAGCAATCAAGTCTATAAAACCAATTACACCTACAAATGAAATGGCACTTCCTGTTAGTGCTGCAGATAAACTCAGCAAAAGCCATTTTACTTTTTGTACATCAACTCCAATTGTGAAAGCTTGTTCTTCACCAAATGTCATTATATCCAGTTCTTTTGAATAATTTCTGATGACTATTACTCCTATTATAACAATAGGAAATAAAACTATTACATTTGACCAATCTTTTAGTGCAAAACTTCCCATCTGCCAAAATGTCAGCTGTGTCAGATGTTCTTTTGACATGGAAGTTAAAAGCGTAAGAATTGCATTGACAAATAATGAAAATACCATACCTACTAAAATAATTGTGTTGTTTTCTAAATTTTTATCCATTCTAGCTGCAAATTTAACGGCTGAAAAAACTGTTAAAAGTCCGAATATTAACCCGACAGCAGGCAATGTGAACATTCCTAAAAATGGTATGTTAAAACCTGTTACAATTACAAAGGCAGCACCTAATGATGCACCCGAAGAGACACCAAGAGTATATGATGAAGCCAGTGGGTTTTTCAGCACTGACTGCATTACTGTACCACTGACAGCAAGGGCACCTCCTACAAGAAAGGCCAACAATGCTCGTGGAAGCCTTAAATTCCACATTATTGACACAGAAACAGCAGGAATATCTTGTGCTAATGGTATATTAAAAAGCTTGTTTAAAATGATATTCAATATATGGCCGGCTGGTACATAAATACTTCCGAGCCCTATGCCAATCAATAATACTATAATACATATTATTACTGATATTATTATTTTAAATTTAATTTTCATTTTAAATATATTTCTGGATAAACAACCTCAGCCATCTGTTGCAATGCCTTCACTATATTATGGTTTGAAAGAGAGCTTGCATCCCTGTCAATGTAGTAAACATCATTATTTTTAATTGCTGTAACATTTTCCCATCCTGCTCGGGATTTAATTTCATCCACAGCATCTTCAATGTAGTCTACATTAGTTAGTATTATGTCTGGATTGGCTGCAACAACTACTTCATCTGATACTGATATCCATTTTTCCTCATTAGCCAATAAATTTTCTGCGCCTATTATTTCAATCATTTCATTTAAGAATACACCCTTTCCAAAACTGTACAATTCAGGTGCTCCTGCTATTTCAAAGTAAACTGTTTTCTTTTTTTCAATTGTTGAACCGATTTTTTTAAATTCAGCTATCTTTGTTTCCATTTGAGATACAAGTTCATGACCTTTGTCCGGAACCTCCAATGATTCCGCAATAAATATGATATCTTTGTAAATACCTTCAATACTGTCGCTTGACGGGATGTATGCCAAACAAATACCCATGTCTTTTACAGGCTTGTAAGGATCATTTCCATCTTTCATGCTCATTCCTGTTGCATAAATAATATCCGGCTCTAATGCAACAAGCTTCTCCACATCCGGAGTCATCATGTCAAAAAATTGAATGTTTTCAGGTAAACCCGGTATATCTGAAGAATATGTGTCAGCTGCAATAATTTTGTCTCCAAAACCTAAATCAATTAATATTTCAGTATTAGAAGGAGACATTGAAATTATCTTTTTGATTTCTCTTGGAACAGTTATTTCATTGTCTGCTCTGTCAGTTGTTGGCAATGTAGGCAGTTGTATTTCAGATGGTCCATTTGGCTGTTCAGGTACTTGATCTTGTGCACAAGCAGTCAGTGATGCAATAACGATTAACATTATCATAACTAGAAAGAATTTCTTTTTCATATTAGCCTCCGCTTTGTAGTTTAAACACCAATGTATCGGGGCTAGGGCATAAAAAAACGCTCCGATTTATCGAAACGTAAATTACCACAAACTACTTGGAACGAATTGTCCAATTGTTGCACGTAGCTATCGCTCTTCTTCCTGGAAAGCATAGCATTTGCGGTATTTACGCAAATAATACTGGCAGGTTTTCCGACTTAGAGGTCATAGCGAGTTTTTAACCTTCCCGGAAGTATCCAGTGGTTGCTTAAAGCATAAAAACCGCTCTCTCATTACGGCAGCAGGACTGTTTAGGATTTTAACCTAATTCCCTATTATCACATATGTGCACCAATATCGAAAGATGTTTAATTTATTAAAGTATATTACAATTTCATTGTAATGTCAATTGAAGAATTGCATGTGCATTTTTATTAAAATTGCATACAATTGCATACAATATCATGCATACAATATCACTAAATAGTTATTGACAAAACGACAAAATTTTAATATTATGGTAAGTAATTAAATATTCTGCAATGAAAAAGAAGAGTAAGTACATAAATCTTACAGAGAATGAAATCCGTAGGTTGAAAGATTTCATAGGTCAATGTGTATTGAAGGTAGCTTTGGAGCATTTAATCTGAAATAGCAGTAAGATTAAACGGTCGGACCGTTATTGATTTAAGAGCTGTAATGGAAATTAGGTGGTACCGCGGGTTTTCTCGTCCTTTTGTAGGAAGAAAACCCGCTTTTTGTATGCCCTACATGACTTGACCCAATTTGTTCGAGCGGTAGCGAAGTACAAATTGCCGGTAAGTCAGCCGCAACGAGCACCAAATTTGTGCGACGCAAGGAGCAGACAAATTTGTGTTGCGAGACTGTGAACCCTGTTTTTCAGAGGACAAATTCTGGGGACGGACCTTTTAGTTTTGAAGTCAGACATTTGATTGAAAGGTCCGTCCCCAGAATTTGAAAAAATAATGAAAGGATATAAAAATATGAATACTAACATACCAAGTAAGTACAATCCAAAAGAATTTGAAGATAGAATTTATGATATTTGGATGAAAGAAAATTGTTTTAAAGCAGAAGTAAATAAAGATAAGAAACCATTCACAATTGTGATGCCTCCTCCAAACATAACAGGACAGCTTCACATGGGCCATGCATTAGATCAGACATTGCAGGATGTATTGATAAGATGGAAAAGATTGCAGGGCTATGAGGCCTTGTGGGTACCTGGTTCAGACCATGCCAGCATAGCTACGGAAGTTAAAGTAGTTGAAAGGCTTAGAAAAGAAGAAGGAAAAACAAAAGAAGACATTGGAAG
>JBASLQ010000368.1:0-12078 GCA_049656425.1 Sedimentibacter sp. | reverse complement strand
GAAATATAAGTATGCCGCCCTTTTTTCTTGATAAATCCCAATCCTTCCCGGAACCAACATGTTCCATTAAGGAAAGATAGTTACTTTTTGTTATAATACAAATTTTATTCATGCCTGAATTCACCATATTTGACAGAGGAAAATCTATGAGTCTGTATCTTCCTCCAAATGGTATAGCAGCAACAGAACGATGGGAAGCAAGTTCCGTAACATTCCAATCCTGCATATCTGAAAATATAATTCCTAAAGCGTTCATTTTATCCCTCCTCTACATGTTGTTAATGACACTGTCGCGTGGTATTACAGTAATGCCATGGTTTTGTTCTTTTGGAGTTCCAATTGTCAGTTTCGGTCCAATTTTAACCATTTCATCAATTATTGAATAATATACTGCAGAGTTTTCTTTAATTTCAACATCCGCCATTATTACAGAATCTTTTACAACTGAATTTTCATTAATTTTAACACCGGAAAATATAACTGAATTTTCTACAGTTCCTAAAATTACTGCTCCTTCTGAAACAATTGAATTCTTAACAAGAGCATTTTTACTTATATAGTGTGGAGGTCTTTCAGCATGTCTTGAATATATTACCCAGTCTCCTGATAAATTAAAACCGTTGCAGCCTAGTAAATCCATATTAGCCTGCCATAATGAGTCTATTGTTCCAACATCTTTCCAATATCCTTTAAATTCATATGAATACATAATTTCATTGTTTTTAAGCATTGCAGGTATTACGTCCTTGCCGAAATCTTTTGATGAAGCAGGATTTTCATTGTCTATCTCAAGATATTCTTTTAATTTTTTCCATGTAAAAACGTATATTCCCATTGATGCATGAGTACTTTTTGGTTTTTTTGGTTTTTCTTCAAATTCTGTTATTCTGCCTGTATCATCTGAACTTAAAATTCCAAATCGAGATGCTTCTTTTATAGGAACGTCAATTACAGATATTGTGCAGTCTGCATTTTTTTCCTTGTGATAATTAAGCATGAAGGAATAATCCATTTTATAAATGTGATCTCCTGATAAAACCAATACATATTCCGGTTCATACTGATCAATAAAATCAATATTCTGATATATTGAATTTGCGGTTCCTGAATACCATTCAGAGTCTCCAACTCTCTGATAGGGAGGAAGTATTTGAATACCTCCATTCATTCTGTCTAAATCCCATGATTTTCCGTCGCCTATGTAAGAATTTAATATTAATGGCTGATACTGTGTTAAAACACCAATTGTGTCCAGGTCGGAATTTACACAATTAGAAAGTGCAAAATCAATAATTCTATATTTGCCTCCAAATGGTACAGATGGCTTTGCAATTTTAGTTGTAAGTGCTCCTAGTCTGCTGCCTTGTCCGCCGGCAAGCAGCATTACAACACATTCTTTTTTAGCTAATTTCATATATTTTACCTCCCATTTTGTTCATTTTACAAGCTTTATCTTTTTTAAAAAAAATAACTGAAAGAGGGGGTACTGTCAATGATATGTATGAATCATACCCATGAATATGACCTGTTGATGAAATAATTTTACTCTTGTTGCCAGTTCCTGTTCCGCCATATTCTTCTGCATTGGAATTAAAAATTTCCGTATAAATGCCATTGTCAGTTCCTATTGAATAATCATGTCTTTCAACCGGTGAAAAGTTAACAACTGCAATTAATTCTTCGCTTTTTTTGTTCAATCGCTTGAAAGCAATAATATTTTGCTCATAATCATTGTTGGAAATCCACTTGAAACCTTCCCATGAATAATCAACTTCCCACAGTTCGGAAGAACTTAAATAAAATTCATTTAAATCTTTAATATATATGTTTAATTTTTTATGATATTCATAATTTTTTAAAAACCATTCAATTTCTTTATTGAAATCCCATTCTTTAAACTGACCTATTTCATATCCCATAAAGTTTAATTTCTTGCCAGGATGAGCCATCATAAAGCCAAGCAGAACTCTGACATTTGCAAATTTTTCTTCATATTGTCCTGGCATTTTGTCCAAAATTGATTTTTTCCCATGTACAACTTCATCATGGGACAAAGGAAGTATAAAGTTTTCACTAAATGCATAATGAAGTGAAAATGTAATGTTTTTGTGCTTGAATTTTCTGAAAAAAGGATCTGTTTCCATATAATCAAGAATATCATTCATCCAACCCATATTCCACTTGAAGTTGAAACCAAGTCCGCCCAGGTAAACTGGTTTTGTAACCATTGGCCATGATGTGGATTCTTCAGCAATCATCATTGTATTCGGATAAAGTCTAAATACTGTTTCATTTAATTTTTTCAAGAAATCCATGGCATCAAGATTTTCATTTCCACCATAAATGTTAGGAGTCCACTCGCCTTCATTTTTGTCATAGTCTAAATAAAGCATTGAACTTACTGCATCAACCCTTAAGCCGTCTGCATGATACACATCAAGCCAGAATACTGCATTAGAAATTAAAAATGACTGTACTTCAGCTTTTCCATAATTAAATTTATGGGTGCCCCAGCTTTTATTTTCTCTTAGTTCTATGTTATCATATTCAAAAAGATTGTTTCCGTCAAAATTGTATAAGCCGTGGGCATCTTTGGGAAAATGTGCAGGAACCCAGTCCAGTATTACACCTATGCCGTTTAAGTGGCATTCATCAATAAAGTACTTTAGGCCACCAGGATTTCCAAAACGTTTTGAAGGAGCAAAATATCCTGAAACCTGGTATCCCCAGGAGCCGTCAAATGGATATTCCATTATGGGCATTAATTCAACATGTGTAAAACTGTGTTCTTTTAAATGAGAAATCAACATAGGAGCAATTTCACTGTACGTATATAATTCTCCATTCTCCTTGCGTTTCCAGGATGAAAGGTTAACTTCATATATGTTTATTGGCACCTGGTATATATTAATTGATTTTTTATAATTTTGCCAATTTATATCACGCCAATTATAATCGCTGTAATCAAAAACGATGGAAGCTGTTTCTTCCTTTGTTTGAGAAGAAAAGGCAAAAGGATCTGATTTGTACAGTTCTCTATCATCTTCTGTCGTAATGAGATATTTATATAATTCGCCATTGTTTATTCCAGGCATAAATAACTCCCAAATACCGCTTTTCTCGAGCTTTTTCATTTGGCAGATGTCGCTTTTTTGCCAGGAGTTGAAATTTCCCACAACATGCACATTTTTTGCTGATGGTGCCCAAACTCTGAAAATAGTGCCTGAATATTCTTTTAAAATATGCGAACCTAAAAATTTATATGAATAATAATTTGTACCTTGATGAAACAAATAAATAGGCAATTCATTTTCGTTTTTCATACTACTCTCCGATACTTTTATTATTATAGTATATCTGCATATTGTAAAAAATAACGTGCAAATAAATATGAAAGTTATGTAAATTATATAATTAAGTATACAATAAAATACTAACTTTATAAAGGCAAATTTTGATTATATATATTATACCACCGTATTAAGGAACTAAAACATTTACAATTCAATTTCATTCAAAATACAGCAAAAAAGATGCACGAATGCATATTTTGATAATTTTAATGTGAGTTTTAGTTTAAGTTTATACTGCCAACGTTTGTTTTAAGGTTTATTTTTGTTTTCTCTTCCCCGCTTGTTTCGATTTTTTCATCTTTCATGAATTCATTAATAACTGCTTCATAGCTTGAATTCTCAGGAAGTGATATTTTAATACTTCCCACAACGGTGTCAGCAGTTAAATATTCAGCATTTGTTATATCTTTTAAAGACAAATTGATATCTCCGGTGTTGACAATAAATTCTGATTTTCCTGAAGCTGCAGACTCCTTTAAAACAATTCTGCCCACATCTGTTTTTAAATTATAAATTCCTTCAGAATTTTCAATATTTATATTGGCCACATTGCAAGCAGCTTCAAATTTTCCGTTTATTTTTTTAATGTTAATATCTCCAACATTTAATGAAATAACTACATTCTCAATATTTGATGGAACATATATATCCAAATCTGTTTTAATGTTGCCATCACCTATATTTTCAATGCTTTGACTTGTGTCTATGTCTATTGAGTTAATGTTTTTTTCAGCAGTGTAAGTAAAGTTTTCAATTAACTGCTTAGATTTTTCTTTAGTGCTTGAATTTGCCACAAAATTTATATTTACAACTGCATCTTCAGATTCATGAGATGTAATATTTATACTACCCACTGAGCTTTTTATATTTAATGTGTTTACATCTGCAGCATTTATAGTATGTGATTCCTGGCTTTCAGCTTCTTCTTTCCCAACATTGTCAATTATTGCTTCGGTTATTTTATCTGATGCTTCCTTTACAGCATCTTCATCAACTTTAAAATTTGAAGTGCATCCGGTCAATGATGCGATTACTGCAATTGCTATTAAAATACTTGCTGCTTTTTTCATAATCTCACTCCTGCAATATATTATAAATTAATTTTCTTTTCTAAAAGATAACCTGAACATACAGTTAACAATATACTTTGAAGCATTGAAACTGCAATTATAGGAAACAAAATTACAACCAATTCATTAGCAGATACGTTATTTAAATTCGTATAAGAATCATAATAAGGAGATAACACTGAGAAAAATTTGCCGGATGTAAAAGATGTAATCCAGTTTAACCCAATAAATATTACAAAGCTTAACAAACCTCCAAATTTAATTTCAGAAAATATACTTTTTCTTATAGTCATTGCTGTATAAGTTGTAACTATAAACCCTATTATAAACACAAGTGCGGTAAATAAGAATACAAATACATGGCTTAAATTAAATCCTAAACTTCCTGAAAGCATCATATTAATTGAACGCAGTACTTCATTAAAGTTTATATAATCTCCTGTTGTAAAAATAATGTATGTTCCATTTAACAGTATAAACACAAAGTATAATAGTAGAATAGCCAAACCCTCTAATACTGCTGTAACAAGTTTTGATACAATTATTTTATATCCGCTGTTAGGTGTCATAAAAAGCATATATCCTGATTTTTTATTTAAATCATCACTGAACATTCTTATTACATCACTAATATAAAGAACAGATAAAACCAAAGGTAAAAACACTAAAAATGAAGAGCTTCCTGCTACTCCCTTTGTTATTAAAAACAAGTTAATAATTAAGGCTGAAATAATTGTCATTAAAATTAATTTGTATTTTCTTAAAAATTCATATTTTATTAAATTAAACATTTTTGTAAACCTCCTTGTATAATCCCTCTACAGAAGTTCCATGGGACTGTCTTAATTCCTCGGCTTCACCGAAAAGCTCAATTTTACCTTCTTTAATAAATATTACTGAATCAAGTATTTTTTCAATTTCACTTACTAAATGGGTTGAAATAATAAAACACTTTTTCTCATCATAACATTTAGTTATTAATTCCATTATAGTATCTCTGGATATTACATCCACTCCGTTTAAAGGTTCATCCAGCATATAAATATCAACATCTCTTGATAACGCAAGCGCAACTTTTAATTTGCCGGTTAATCCTGAAGAAAGTTTTGAAATTCTAAATTCCGGGTCAACTTTTATATCATTTAATATTTTATAAGCATAATCTTCTCGAAAGTCTTCATACATATCTTTATAAAACTTAACAGCATGTTTAACTTTAAATGAATCATACAGGAAATTTTCAGTAGGCATATATGATATGCTTGCTTTAGATTCATAAGACAAAGGAGTGTCGTTTATATACACCTCTCCGGATGTTTGTTTATGAAGTCCAATAATAATTTTCATAAGTGTTGTTTTTCCGCTTCCGTTAGGACCTAAAAGCCCATAAATTTTTCCTCGTTCAATAGTTAAGCTGACATCTTCAAGTGCAATTTTGTTGTAATATTTTTTTGTTAAGTTTTCAATTTTTAATATTTCGTTCAAATTATTCATTCCCTTCCATTATATTATTTTCTGTTTCTATAAATTTAATCATATCGTTCCTTGAATAACCAATTTGTTTCATACCTTTTATAAAGCTGTCTATTTGTTTTTTTGCCATTTCATATCTTAAACTGTCAATTTTCTCTGCTGATTCAGTTATGAATGTTCCTAAACCACGCTTTGTATATAAAATTTCTTCCATTTCCATCTCCTTATAAACCCTTGCCACTGTATTGAAATTTATCCCAAGCTCATTGGAATACTCTCTGGATGAAAGCATTTTGTCGCCTGGTTTTAACTTACCTGCTATTATATCTTGTTTAATTTTTTCAATTACTTGCAAATATATAGGTATGTTATTGTTAAAATCCATTTATGCATCTCCTCATCTCAATATGTACTAGTATAATAGTTAAATAGTATACTGATACAACAGAAAAGTCAACTAATAATTTATTAATGTTTTGAAACAATATTAATGTCAGTTTTGTAATATTTATGTAATATTTTGCATTTGAATAAATCTTGACACGTATATTGTAAAGGTATATACTGCAAACAAATATTTTCAGATAACAGCACTCTCGTCTCATATGAGGGGAGAGATTAAGTAAAATATGGAGGAGTATATGCACAAAAAATTATTTATTCCAGGGCCAATAGAGGTGCAAGAAGATGTTTTAGAAAAAATGTCAACACCTATGATTGGTCACAGGAGCAAGGAAGCATCAAAGCTTCAAAGAGACATATCAGATAAGTTAAAAAAACTTTTTTATACTGAAAATGAAATTTTGCTGTCTACATCCTCTGGAAGCGGATTGATGGAAGCAGCAGTAAGATGTTGCACCAAGGAAAGAGCTGCAATATTTTCAATAGGCTCGTTTGGGGACAGATGGCATGAAATGGCTGTTTCAAATGGAATAGAAGCAGATTTATTTTCTTCAGAACTTGGAAGCATAACAACACCGCAAATGGTGGAAGAAGCATTGGCAACAGGCAAGTATGATTTAATTACAATCACACATAATGAAACTTCCACAGGAGTTATGAATCCAATAGAAGAAATAAGCAAAGTAGTTAAAAATTATCCTGATGTTATATTTTGTTTGGATACAGTAAGCTCTGCGGGCGGAGTTAAAATAGAAGTAGACAAACTTGGAATAGACATATGTATAACTTCTTCGCAAAAAGCACTTGGATTGCCTCCGGGATTGTCTATCTGTACAATATCAGAAAGATCTGTTGAAAAAGCAAGAACTGTAAAAAATAGAGGACTTTATTTTGACTTGGTACAATTATATGATACTGTGAAGAAAAAAGATTATCAGTATCCATCAACTCCTAACTTATCCATTATGTTTGCACTTGATTATCAGTTAAGCTTAATAATGGAAGAAGGACTGGACAACAGATTTAAAAGACATCTGGAAATGGCTGAATATACAAGAGCATGGGCAAAGAAAAATTTCGAATTGTTTCCCATAGAAGAACATGCTTCAGTAACTTTAACAACAGTTAAGAATACAAGAGGAATAAGTGTAAAAGACCTTAATGCTGAACTTGGTAAAAGAGGTTTTGCTATTTCTAACGGATATGGCAGTTTAAAAGAAAAAACTTTCAGAATTGCCCACATGGCAGATTTAACTTTAGATGATGTAAAGGAGCTTCTTTTAACAATTGAAGATGTATTATCCATTTCTTGACGAATACAGTTTTTTAGAGTAATATATTCAGAGAGAATGGGAGATTTTAATGTACGATTTAAACAGTATTAACGACTTTTTGAATACAAAAATAATCGGTCAGACTATTATTCAATATGATACTCTGACATCTACTTATGCAAAAGCTAAAAATATATTCAACACATGTCCTGATGGAACAGTTGTATTATCGGAAAATCAGACTAAATTCACTGTAAGATTTGGAAATGAGTGGATATGCCAAGAAGATAAGAATATTTATTTAAGTATAATTTTAAAGCCTGGTGGAAAAAATCTCAAAATATCAAAATTTGATATCATTGGATGTGCTTCTGTATGTAAAGCTGTTGCTGACACATACAATGTTGAAAGCAAAATTAAGTGGCCAAATGACATTATGATTAACGGCAATAAAATTTCATCTGTAAGCTGCAGTTTTGTTGGAAAGAACGATGAACCGTCTGGTGTGATTATATCCATGGCCATAAATGCCAATATAGAAACAAATGAAATTGATAGAATAAATGAAGAAATAGAAAATTCATCAACATCATTAAAAATTGAAACAGGAACAGACGTTCACAGAGAATTGATTATTGGACATATATTGAATAATGTTGAAATACATTATGATGAATTTATAAAACAAGGCACTATAACTAATGCTGTAAATTCATGCATACATAATTCAGCAATTGTCAATAAAACAATTAATGTAATAAAACGAGGCAAAAAAACAGTTAGAAAAGTATATGCCAAAAACATTGACAGCGAAGGATGCCTTGTAGTTGATAATGAAAAGAATAATGAAGAGATATTAAGTCCGGGAGAAACTATTATTGTGTATGAAAGAAAAGCTTAAGATAGGCAACATAGAATTGAATACAAATGTTGTGCTTGCACCAATGGCAGGTGTTACTGACTTAACCTACAGAACTATATGCAAGGAAATGGGAGCCGGGCTTGTTTATACTGAAATGGTAAGCGCTAAGGGATTGTACTACAAAGATGCTAAAACACCTCAGTTAATGAAAATTAATGAAGAAAACAGACCGGTATCTCTTCAGATTTTTGGAAGTGATCCTGATATAATGTCTTATGCTGTTGAAAATTATATAAATCAAAGACAAGATATAGATATTATAGATATAAATATGGGCTGTCCGGCTCCTAAAATTGTAAAAAACGGCGATGGCAGCGCACTAATGAAAACACCTGAGTTGGCAGGGCAAATTATAAACAAAATTAAAAAAGCAACCAGTAAGCCTGTGACGGCAAAAATTAGAGCAGGGTGGGATTCTAATAACATAAATGCTTCAGAGTTTGCTAGAATTTTAGAATTCAATGGAGCAGATATGATTGCTGTTCACGCAAGAACAAGGGAACAATATTATACAGGCAAAGCAGATTACAATATAATTAAAGAAGTAAAAAGCAATGTTAGCATTCCTGTCATAGGAAACGGAGATATTTATACTCCTCAGGATGCAGTTAAGATGTCAGAAGTCACAAATTGTGATGCTGTTATGGTAGGAAGAGGTATGTTGGGCAATCCTTGGCTCATTATGAATATTGTCAGGAAGTTCAATAATAATAATGAATTTTATGAACCTTCAATAGGTGTTAAAATAGAAATGATAAAAAAACATGTTTCAATGCTTGTTAAGGAATTAGATGAAAAAATTGCAATATTGGAAATGCGAAAATTTGCGGCATGGTATATGAAAGGTATGAAAAACTCTTCTGAAACAAGAAATAATATTAATAAAATAACAGAAGCAGATGAATTATATTATGTTTTAGACAAATATATGAAAAGTACCGCTCAGCAGCAGATGCAGAAAAAATCTTGACATTATTAAGTTACTTGATTATAATGTTTAAATTAATTAAAAAAGAATTGTCATCTAATTATCATATTATAGTAAATCCATAATACAATGAAATATACATCCTAGAGCTTACATAAAATAATATGTATAATAAAATGCATTAATTTTGTAACAAGCAACATTATTAAAAGGAGCAATATTATGAAGAATAATGAAACTTTGATTACAGCAGAGGGATTGGAAGAAATAAAAAGAGAATTGGAAGATTTGAAGCTTGTAAGAAGAAAAGAAATTTCTGAAAAAATCAAGGTAGCTTTAGCTTTCGGGGACATAAGCGAAAATGCCGAATATGATGAAGCAAAAAATGAACAGGCAAACGTTGAAAGCCGTATTGCTAAATTAGAACAAATGGTCAAAAGTGCAAAAGTTATAAAAGCAACAAAACAAAAAGGAATTGTCAGCATTGGTTCAACAGTTCAAATAAAGGATTTGGAATTTGATGAAACTATGGAATATACCATAGTAGGTTCTGCAGAAGCAGATCCTTTCAAAGGCAGAATATCAAATGTTTCTCCTTTAGGAAAAGCTCTGTTGGACAAAAAAATAGGAGATATAATAGAAGTTGCATCTCCGGCTGGAGATATGATAAAATATGAAATATTAACAGTTTAATTAATGAAAATACTTTAACAAATGACAAGGTGGTGTTAAAATTGAGTGAACAACAAAATTCAGGAGATTTAAGGCAGGTAAGGGTAGGAAAATTAAAAGATTTAGTTGATGCGGGAAGAAATCCATATAAAATTTCTAAATATGATGTAACTTCTAATTCACAATACATTAAAGAGAATTATGAAGAAATGGAAGGAAAACTTGTTTCTATCGCCGGCAGAATAATGTCAAAAAGAGGTCAGGGTAAAGTTGGATTCTATGATATTCAAGACCATCTTGGAAGAATTCAGATGTTTGTTAAAATGGATTCCATAGGAGAAGAAGAATACGCTTGGTTGAAAACTTATGATATTGGAGATATTGTTGGTGTCAAAGGTGAAGTATTCAAGACAAAAATGGGCGAAATTTCTATAAGAACTGAAGAAATTAAACTTTTGTCTAAATCCTTGCAAACTCTTCCGGAAAAATTTCATGGTCTTAAAGATACAGATTTAAGATACAGACAGAGATATGTTGACTTAATAGTTAATCCGGAAATAAAAGATATATTTTTAATGCGTAATAAAATTATCAGAGGCATAAGAGAATATTTGGATGGAGAAGGATATCTAGAAGTTGAAACTCCAATACTCAGTCCAATAGCAGGCGGAGCTAATGCAAGACCATTTGCAACTCATCACAATACTTTGGACATAGATATGTACATGCGTATTGCAAATGAACTGTTCTTAAAGAGATTAATCGTAGGTGGTTTAGGTGATGGCGTTTATGAAATGGGCAAGATGTTCAGAAATGAAGGAATGGATGCAAATCATAATCCTGAATATACTGCAATAGAAATTTACAAACCATATGCTGATTTCAATGACATGATGACTTTAACAGAAAATATCGTAGCATATGTTGCGATGAAAGCAAGAGGAACAACTAAAATAGAATTCCAGGACAAAGTTATAGACTTTACTCCTCCTTGGAGAAGAGTGAAAATGCAAGACATGGTAAAAGAATATGCAGGCGTTGATTTTGACTTAGTTAATACAGATGAAGAAGCTATTGCTATTGCAAAACAAAAAGGAATTGAAATAAAACCTTTAATGACAAGAGGACATGTAATAAGTGAATTGTTCGAGGCATATTGTGAAGAACATTTGGAACAGCCTACATTTGTAACTCATCATCCTGTTGAAATATCTCCACTTGCAAAAAGAAATGTAGGGGATCCAAGAGTAACTGACAGATTTGAAGCATTTGCAAACACTTGGGAAATAGCTAATGCATTTTCAGAGTTAAATGATCCAATAGATCAAAGAGAAAGATTTGAGGAACAAGTAAAACAAAAAGAAGCTGGGGACGACGAAGCCCACATGATGGACAATGACTTCATAAATGCAATTGAAGTAGGTCTTCCACCAACAGGCGGTCTTGGCATTGGCGTTGACAGAGTAATAATGCTTATTACTAATCAGCCAACAATAAGGGATATTATATTATTCCCAACAATGAAGCCATTAGACTAATTAGTTTTCACTGTATGCTAAATACTAATATATAATATAGAAGAGAGCAGGATGATTGCTCTCTTTTTTATTTAGTCTAAGAAAAAGCATTGACAAACATATGCTACAGTGATAAACTAACAAAGTTGTCTTAAGTGGCAGCAAAGAGGAAAAAAAGTTGAGAAATAAATAAAAAAGTCCTTGACAAAGATGAACAAACATGGTAATCTACATAAGCTGTCTCGAAAGGCAGTGAGTCAAGAAAGAAAATAAATAAAAAAAGTTCTTGACAAGCAAAACTGTAAATGATATACTATCTAAGCTGTCTCAAAAACGGCAATGAACTTAGACAATAAAACAGCATAAGAAACCTTTGAGTTCTAAAGTAAATTTTGAACAAAAAAGTAAAACAATTAAGTAATGCTAAGCGTAAGCTTGAGCATCAGGAAATATTAAACGAGAGTTTG
>JBASLQ010000367.1:0-2234 GCA_049656425.1 Sedimentibacter sp. | reverse complement strand
CTTGTAGCAACCATGTACTGTTCTTTAAAGCTGAACTGTGGAAGATTAGAAACGTGAGGAGCTTTATGAATACCTGTCATGCAAATCATGCCGCCTATTCTTGCCAGTTCTGTGCTTTCAAAAGTGGCAAGTTCTGTTCCGCTTGCTTCAAAGACAATGTCAACACCTTCGCCGTTTGTCATATTGCTTACAACTTCCTTCAGGCTTTCTTCTTTAACGTGTACAGTTCTGAATCCAAGCTCTTTGCAAAGTTCAAGGCGTGAATAGTCTAAATCTGAAATTATAATTTTAGATGCTCCTGCATGTTTAAGAACAATGGCAGTAATTATTCCAATAGGACCTGCTCCCATTACAACTGTTGAATCAAGAAATTTAAATCCGGACTGGTGAATTGCTCTCACTATTACAGCCAACGGTTCTATGAGTGCTGCGACCTTGTCGGAAACGTTATCATCAACCTTGAATAGAACACTTTCATCCACAAGCGCATATTCCGACATGGCGCCATCTACATCAATACCGAGAAGTTTCAACGTCTGACACACATGAGGACTTCCTGTCCTGCAAGATAGACAACTGCCGCAAGATATTAAAGGATACGCAACAACCCTGTCGCCAACTTTTAATTTTTTGTTGTCTTCAGAAATTTCTTCAATCACTCCAACAAATTCATGTCCTACAACCAACGGCGCTTTTGCTCTTGGATGAGTGCCGGCAACAATACCTCTGTCTCCTCCGCAAACTCCGCAATACTTGATTTTTATCTTTGCATGTCCGGGTTTTGTTTTAAGATCAGCTACATCCTGGCATTCCACTTTGTTAGGCCCTAAATATACCAATGCTTTTATATAAATCATCTCCTATTTTAAAATGAATTCGTAATTACGAACGACATTCCTATTTACAATTGAATTTTATCATATTATAATATCTATGTCAACGTTTATCTGAAAAAAAATATCATGCTTTAGATATTTGTAAACAATTTTTCACAAAGTCTAGTGGATTAACAGGTATAAGTAATATATTATTACAAATATTAATATTGATTGCAAAACCGTTATTGTTGAATTATAATAACATAAAATAAGCGTTTAAGTTTAAGCTGTTTAGTCATATTTATTTTTTTATTTAGGAGAGACCTATATGAAATCACAATCACATCGATCTACAGAACGAGCACTTGATATTTTAGAGCTTTTGTCCCAGGATAATTTCACTGCATATACATTAGGTGAAATAGCCACAGCATTAGATGCGCCGAAAAGCAGCTTATTTCCATTAATCCACACTCTGGCTGACCGTGGTTATATAAGCTATGACAACAATACATACCGTTATCACCTTGGCTTTAAAGCATTTGAAGTTGGAATGAAGTATGCAAACCATACAGGAACTTATGATGATATTCTCAGTGAAATGCAAAACATAGTTAAAATATGTTCAGAATCCTGCAATTTTGCAGAACTAAAGGACGGAGATGCCTTTTGCTTAATGAAGGTTGATTCACCGGAAGCAATACGCATGTTTTCTGCCCCCGGCAGAAGAATGCCTGCTTATTCAACTGCAATTGGCAAAGCTATGATTGCTGAGAAAACAAAAGAAGAAATAGTAAATTTGTATCCCGAAGGTTTAATACCGGTTACTGAAAAAACAATACAAGATATTGATATTTTAATGGAACAGCTTGAAGAAGTGCGAAGAACAGGAGTAGCTATGGAATCTGAAGAAAATGCTCTTATGATTCGCTGCATTGCCGTACCAATTAAAAGATCAGGTGCTACCGTAGCAGCATTAAGTGTTGCTGTGCCAATATTCAGATACACAGAAGAAAAAGAAGCCTTAATTATCAAACTGCTTAATCAAGCTCGTCAAAGAGTTGAAATGCTAATAAAAAGCAATTATTGGAATTAAAACCATACAGCTTAGAAGTTCATTAAGATAATCAATGTTATATTGAAGCCTTCGGTACCAGGAACTTAACTTATTAACTTATTTTAAAAGAATTTAAATTAGAAATTGTAATAGTTAGCAATTATTATTTGAGTAGCTTATGTTGCTCCAATTTAGTACTGAATACAACGATTTCATTTTTGGTATAAACATCTTCAAACTGAAATATTTAGAGATCATAAAAAATTTAAATTTACTGGGGAGAATTACAGATGAAAAAAAGATTTTTATTATTAGTATTAACATTATTATTTATGTTTTCATTTCAGACAGTCTTTGCT
>JBASLQ010000366.1:0-2324 GCA_049656425.1 Sedimentibacter sp. | reverse complement strand
ATTTTAATGTTTTTATATTTTATGGATTAATTAAGCATCAAATAGCATTAGCGGCAATAGATAAAAGCGCCGATGGCGCTTTTATCTATTGCTGCTCTATTGCCAAATCCATCGTTCATTATCCTATTTTAGTAACAAGCACTGTCATATCGTCAATAATTTTGTCCTGACCTCTCAGTGAATAACTTAATATTGAATTTGCTATTGTTTGTGGATCCTTACCTGTTATTAATTCCAGATATTTGTCAAGGGATTTCTTTGCATCCATATTTATAGAGTCTATAATACCGTCAGACACCATAACAATAATATCACCAATTTTAATTTCCTTTTTAAATGAACTGTATTCAAAATTATCAAGAATGCCCAAAGGAAGACTTTTACCGGATAATTTTTCAACATTTTTGCTGCTGATGATATATGTTGGTGCGGCACCAGCTTTGTAAAATCTTACTTCCTTTGTTCCATAATCAATTATGTTCAAATCAAACGTTACAAAACGTTCATCTTCAAATTTCAACATTAAAATAGAATTTAACGTTCTTAAAATCTGTTCTTCCGAAAAGTCTGTGTATAAAAATTTCGACAAAAGATCAACAGCACCATTGCTTTCATTGAAAGCTTCCTGCCCAGAACCTATTCCGTCACAAAGAACTGTGTAATACCTGTCCGCCCTTCCAGCAAAAGCAAAACTGTCACCGGAAACTGCACTTCCATCCTTTGTAGCCGTAGCGCTGTAAGTTCTTATTTTAATTCTTTTTATGTTTTTAAACTTCAGCACATAATAATTTGGTGAAGCAATAACTCTTTCAGTACATCGAAGTTTTACGCCGCATACATTTCTTACAATTAATTCAATTGCAGATTCAGCTTCATCAGATGATTTTTCTGTTTTTACTGTAACGCTTAAAACAATTGTATTTTTGTTTAAAGAAATTACTTCAAAAAATTTAACATTAATATTCTGCCACAGGAGCTGTTCCTTAATTTTGACCTTTGCTTTTTCCGAAAATATATTAAGAGATTTTGCTCTATTGGCATTAATAACAATTTTCAGCTGATTTTCGTCTAAAGTTGTTGAAGCAGCCTCTTTAATACTGCCTTTTACAAATTCTAACTCCGGCTTTTCACTGATATTATCTTTAGCAGTCTGCTTTTTAAATCTGTGCACATTTTTATTTTTAGCACCTTTTTTAATATTGCTTAAACTTCGAACAATTTCATTAATTAAAACAATTGCACTAAAAACAAATAACGTTTCAAAAGCATTAAGCATAAATCCATTCATGTTAAATCCGTCAGCTACAAGAATTGTTGTCTTAGAAATAAACAATACTGCTGCAGCATAGACGGCAATGAACATAATTGATTTTTTATTTTCATTTCTGAAATTGAAAAAATATGCATATACTGCTATTAGCATTATAATATAAACAAAATCAAAGTGTACAGACAAAATTGCTAAAATGGTTGTCCCCAGCATTAATATAGAACTTCCCTTTATATTTGAATATGAACATAATACTACAACAGCAAATGGAAATATTTCATCTATAATATTTTGCCTGGAAATGAAAAAACACACCAAAAATAAAAACCAATTTTCCTTGACGTGTTTTATTTCATTTTTAAATATATTTTCTAAAAAACTCAAGTCATACTTTTTTTCGTTTGCTTTTCCAATCATATTTTCCACCCCTCGCATTCATAAGAATATAGTAGCAGAAACAGATTGTAAAATACTGTCAAAATATGTTTTTAAAATCAAAATTTATTCATTTTGCAGGTCTTCTTCAAAACCAATTCCTTGTATTAACTTATTGTCATTTTTATTTTTATCTATGTAGATAGTTTCATTAGGCTTTACCATTTTATATTGATCCCGGGCAATCTTCTCAACGAGTTCCATGAGAGCTTCCTCATCGTTCATTTTCTCCGCATCGTCCTTTAGTTCCTGAACTTCCTTTGCTACTTCAGCTTTAACTAACATTTTTTCATCAATTTCATTATTTAATTTATTAAGCATTTGATACTGGTAAAAAGCTGTATACGCAAAGTACAAAACAAACACTGTGAACATAAAATTAATTATGTTGAATTTTCTTTTCTTTTTTATTGGAGCAGCAAGCTTCTTTTGTCTTTTTTGATCTTTAATTTCTTTTTCCTGTCTTCTAAAGTCATCATGATTTATTTTTTTCTTTAGTTCTATGATTTTTTGATCTTCGTTCATTTGCTAGCTCCTTTCTTCTTTTGTTATTGTTTTTGTATCTCTCACTTTTCTTTTTATTATATATCAATTTTCTTTTTTGGGAAACCTTTTTTTG
>JBASLQ010000365.1:0-1839 GCA_049656425.1 Sedimentibacter sp. | reverse complement strand
GGTTAAGACTAGGGTACGTAGTGGATTTTATAGATGTAAGATTTGGAAGTTTTTATAATTTTCCTATTTTTAATATTGCTGACAGCTTTGTTGTTTGCGGCACAATATTAATGATTATTTTAATTCTTTTTAATAAGTTTGAAAAGAGTGAAACTAATGAATGATAATAACGATGAAAATAATATAATTGAAGAATATGAAGAAAATGAAATTACCATTGTTTCACATGAGGAAAATGAAAGAATAGATGTCTATATTTCCAGCCAATTAGAAGATATGTCGAGAAACTCTGTGCAAAAACTTATAACAGATGGAAATATCACAGTTAACGGCAAAAATATCAAAGCAAATTACAAAACAAAAAAAAATGATGTAATACAAATAAATTTGCCTGAACCGGAACTTTTGGATGTTGCGGCAGAAAATATTGATATTGAAATAGTGTATGAAGATAATGATTTAGCTGTCATTAACAAACCACAAGGTATGGTTGTTCATCCGGCTCCAGGACATTATTCAGGAACATTGGTCAACGGGCTCATGTATCATCTCACAAACCTATCTTCCATAAATGGGGTTACACGTCCTGGAATTGTTCATCGTCTGGATAAGAATACTTCAGGTCTCATGTTGGTTGCTAAGAATGACAAATCTCATAATTTTTTAGCTTCATGCTTAAAAGAACATTTCATTAACCGAATTTATTATGCTTTAGTTGAAGGCAATTTAAAAGATGACTTAGGAATAATTGATGCACCTCTTGGAAGAAGCGATAAAGAAAGAAAAAAACGTATAGTGACAACTAAGAACAGCAAAAATGCAGTAACTAATTATTGGGTTGTTACCAGATATGGAAAATATACGCTTTTAAAGTTAAAGCTTGAAACCGGAAGAACTCATCAAATAAGAGTGCATATGAAACATATTGGACATCCAATTGTAGGGGATGATGTTTATGGAATTAAAACAAGTAAGTTTGGACTTCAAGGTCAGCTCCTTCATTCTAAAACATTGGGATTTGTACATCCTTCCAGTGGAGAATATATGGAGTTTGATTCAAAACTTCCGGAACACTTTGAAAGAGTTTTAAAAATAATAGAAATGAAAAAATAAATTCTATAGTATATTAAAAGAAAGGAAAATCATGAGAACAAAAGCTTTGATAATGGATGAAAAAGCAATTGAAAGAGCTATATTTAGAATTGCACATGAAATTATAGAAAAAAACAAAGGCATAGAAAATATTGTGCTTGTAGGAATAAAAACAAGAGGCTTGCCCTTGGCACTTAGATTTTCAGAAAAAATTGAAGAAATAGAAGGCTCCAAGGTTCCGGTTTTTCCTTTAGATATAACTTACTACAGAGATGATTACGAAAAAGATGATATGGCACCAATGTCGGTAAAAAGTTTTGATTTTGACATTAAGGATAAAACTGTAATATTAGTTGACGATGTTTTGTATACAGGCAGAACAGTAAGAGCAGCTTTAGATGCAATTGTTGACAGAGGAAGACCTAAAAATGTGGAACTTGCTGTTTTAATAGACAGAGGGCACAGAGAATTGCCAATTCGTGCAGATTTTATCGGTAAAAATGTTCCAACTTCAAGAAGCGAGAGGATAAGTGTGCTTTTTGAGGAAACCGACGGTATAAGCCAAGTAATAATAAATGAATAAGTTTGTATTGAAGGAATGGCATGCACAGGCGGCTGTTTAAACAGTTCCAATGCTAAGTTCAAGCATTGGAACTGATTTTTATTTTTTTGTTTGTATTTCTGAAATATCAGGTTCTACAAGCATTGAATAATTTGTGTCATAAATTACAAAGCCCGGTTTTGAAT
>JBASLQ010000364.1:0-6591 GCA_049656425.1 Sedimentibacter sp. | reverse complement strand
AACAGCTTTATTACTTAGCTGTTTCTTGACGTTAGCACCTCCCTTTTATGAATTATTATCTATATGATTGTATTGTATCACTATGACTTCAGGTAGTCAATACCTACAAACGGAAATATTTTAATTTCCTCAATTGAAAAATTAACTTCCACCCCCACCAAATAAAAAGGTAGAAGTTACTCTTGCAAATTAATGTTTAAACAATAATATCCAATTAATTTACCAATATCAATTATATATTAATCTAACATCTTTATCACCACACCTGCTTCTGCTAACTTGATATTTAAGTTTCCTTGTGATTTTGCACTTTCAAGCAAATCTTCTAAATTACCATAGTGAGGCAAATGGGTTAAAACAACTTGTTTTGCATTGGTTTTGTATGCTAAAATTCCTGTTTCCTTTGCATTCATGTGCCCTGCTTCTTTTCCATCCATTCCTTCATACAAGCTGCATTCTGCTATTAATATGTCAGCATCTTTTGCAAAAGAAACAAGCTCTTCATTATAGCTAGTGTCAGATGTATAGACTAATGTTTTTTTATCACACTCTACCTTAATACTGTATGATTTTATCGGATGGATATTTTTTAAGAAAGATATATTAAAATCACCTATTTGAATGATTGCTTTTTCATCATAAACATTGAATTTAGAGAATTCAACTTCGCCAACTTGTTTTTCAAAATCAGAATTTTCAGGTCCGTAAATATTTAATGGTAAGTCAACTATTTTTAACTTTGTATTTATTAACCTTGAAAATAAATAAACACCTATATCACTATAATGGTCATAATGATAATGGGATAAAATAACATCATGAATGTTATTTAAATCAATAAATTGTTGTATACTAGTTAATACACCACTTCCACAATCTAATAATATAGATTTTTCATTATGGGTAATCAAGTACCCTGAACATGGAGTATCTTTTGGAAATCCACCCCACATTCCTATCACTTTACATTGCATAAATTTCTCCTAATAATATTAAATATATGAGCTAGAAATTAAAGTTTTTGTATATTCTGTCTTAGGATTGAACAACACATTTTCTGTCTCATCTTCTTCAACTACTTTTCCATCTTTCATTACTGTTACATAATGAGATATTTCATTTACAACACTTATATCATGAGATATAAATAAATAGCTAGTGTTAAATTCTTGTTGCAATTCTCTGAGAAGTTCAACTATTTGAGCTTGAACTATTAAATCTAAGGCTGAAACGCATTCATCACAAATAATTATTTTTGGCTTTAATAAAAGGGCTCTTGCTATGGCAACCCTCTGCGCTTGACCGCCGCTGATTTCAGAAGGATATTTCACCAAAATATCTTTATTTAATTTAACCTTATTTAACATTTCTACTATTTCTTTTAATGATTTTTCTTCATTGTATGATTTATCAAATATTTTTAAAGGCTCTGATAAAATATCTTTTACAGAGTAAAATGGATTCATAGAACCTTTTGGACTTTGGAAAATAAACTGAACATTTTTTCTAAAATCCTTATAATCTTTTTTACTTAGTTTACTTATGTCTTTTCTGAGAAACTCTACTGTTCCCGATGTTGGTTGTTGCAAATCTCCCATAATCTCTGAAAGAGTTGATTTGCCTGAACCTGATTCTCCTACAATTCCAAAAGTCTGTTTTTCTTTTACCACAAAGCTAATATCGTCTACAGCTTTAAAATATCTTTGTTTTTCAAAAGGTGATTCTTTTTTTATTTTAAATTTCTTGACTATATGTTTGGCCTCTAAAATTGTTTCCATACTACACCTCTATATTCCGTAGAATTTGTTGTTCAGTTTTTCTAATTAATTTAGGAACAGAGTCAAATAATTTTTTCGTATAATCTTGAGATGGATTCTTAAATAGAGAAGATGTTTCTCCTGATTCTACAATATTTCCATTATACATAACATAAATTCTATTACAGAATTTTTTTATAATTTTTAAATCATGAGATATGAACAATATAGTAATTTCTTCTTTATTTAATTTATAAAATAACTCCATAATCTGTTTTTGTGTCACTGTATCAAGAGCAGTAGTTGGTTCATCTGCAACAATTATTTTAGGATCAGTCATAAGAGCCATAGCAATGTTTACTCTCTGCTTCATGCCTCCACTCAGCTGAACGGGATATGAATTTAAAACTCTTTTTGTATCTTTTATGCCTGCTTTAGATAAAAGCATCTCTGCTCGTTCTAGTGCTTCTTTCTTGCTTTTGTTTTTATGAATTCTATAGCCATCACATATTTGATTTTTGACTTTTATGAGAGGATGTAAAAATTCAGTTGTATTTTGAGGAACGTATCCAATTTCTTCTCCAATAAGTTTTCTTTTTTGTTTGTCATTTAACCTATTTATAGAATAACCTAAAACTTCATCATATTCAACTTCAACTTTTAGGTCTTGGGGCAAAAGTCCTAAAATTGATTTTACTGTGAGAGATTTTCCTGAGCCTGATTCTCCTACTATTCCTATGAATTCTCCTTTATATACATCTATAGATACATCGCTTACTAGTATATTATCAAATTTATCTTTTACTGTTAAATTTCTATTGCAAATTAATTTTTCTAATTTATCAATCATTCTGAAACCTTCTTTTTTATGAGGGAATCATTTAATGCATCACCAATCAAATTAAATCCTAATAAGCTTATTATGAGAGCTATTCCAGGGAATACAGCAATAAATGGATTTGTTAATGTAAATTGTCTTGATTCACTGAGCATCAATCCCCAACTTGCATCAGGTGGTTGTATTCCAAGACCTAAAAAGGAAAGAGATGATTCAACCAATATGGCATTTCCTATGCTTGAACTAAATTGAGTTATTAAATTAGGTAAAATTGAAGGCATTATATGTTTGAAAATTATTCTTAAATTTCCTGCACCATAACTTTTTGCTGCCTTTACATATAAATTGTTCTTTTGATTTAGTACAAGAGAATATGACAATCTAGCATATACGGGAATCATAAAAATTCCTATTGCCAAAACAGAATTCCATAGACCTTTTCCTAAAATAGCCACAAACAACATGGCTAACAAAATACCAGGAAATGACATGAGTCCATCTATAAACCTCATTATAATATTTTGTATAATATTATTAGAAAAGGCTGCAACAGAGCCTATTATCAATCCTATCATGGCACCAATAAAAACTGAAACTATTCCTACAAGCAAAGCATATCTAGATGAAATCATGATTCTGCTTAGTATGTCTCTTCCAAATTGATCTGTTCCCAACAAATATTCTTCTGTAGGCATTGAGAACCTATCTTTTGCATGCATCTCATATGGGACATGTGGTGTATAAAAAAATGAAACAACACACATTCCAATGATAATAATAACTAATGCTATACCTAAAAGGAGGGTTATATTCTTTTTTTTATTCATTATTACCTCCAAAACGAATCATTGGATTAATAATTCTATAAATTATATCCATTAAAATATTTATTGAAACAACAGATCCAGTAATAAAAATTACTATTCCTTGCAACAATATTAGATCCCTTTGTTCAACAGACATCAATAATAATCTTCCTATACCAGGCAGTGCAAAAATGCTTTCAATCAACACTGTGCCGCCTAATAGACCTGCAAATTTCATTCCTAACACTGTAATTGGCGCTATGACTGCATCTCTTAATGCATATTTAAACACTGCGGTAAACTTTGTGAGTCCATTTACTTTTGTCATTAACATATAGTCTTGATTTAATGCACTTAACATAGAACTTCTTATGATCCTTATTAATGGTCCTATTGTTCCAATGGCTAAAACTATTGATGGAAGCGTAATGCTACGAAGACTCTTCACTATTCCTTCATCCATAGCAACATATCCTGAAATTGGAAACATACCTAGATTTCCTGCAAAGATTACCAGAAATATTAAGGCAAGCCAAAACTGTGGAATTGCATCACCTAACTGTATAAAACTCCTAGAAATATAATCTATCCACTTATCTTTATACAATGCAGATAAAATTCCTAATACAACTGCAAATGGCAAAGCCAATACAATAGAAAGCACTGCCAGTGACAAGGTGACAGGTAGTCTTTGTAATATAAGATTTAATACTTCTTCTCCAAAGATATAAGATTTACCCCAGTCACTAGAAAAAAGATTCTTAAGCCAATTAAAATATTGTTGATACCATGGGATATTTAATCCCATGGTTTCTCTTAACATTTCCAATTTTTCAGGAGTAGCATCGGTTCCAAGAGTCAAAACGGCAGGGTCTCCCGGTATCCACATTAAAACTATAAATGTGAACATGGATATTAATAATAAAACTACCAATCCGCTTAATATTCTTTTAATAATAAACTCCATTACCTTTCCTTCTTCCTAAAATTAATTAAAATTAATATTTTTTAATTCATATATATCAATAGGGTATGACTCAAATCCTTCTACATCAGATGATGTCACAACTAAAGATTTTGGAGACTGAATGTAAAGAGCTGGAACTTCTTCTGCCAATATTTCTTGCATTTCTTGGTAAAGTTCTATTCTTTTTGATTCATCTAATTCTTTTTGTACTAATGTTAGAATTTCATCAACTCTTTCGTTTGAATAATTGAAATAATTTTCTTTGCTTTCTGTATTGTATCTTGATAACAATACATATGGGTCAAGTCTTCCTGTATGTCCTACTACAGTTAAATCATAATTTCTTCCATTGTATATATCAGTTAACCATGTTCCCCATTCAACCAAGTTTATTTCACATGTAATTCCTACTTTGCTTAATTGATCAGCTATTACTTGTCCTGCACTTACATATTCGGGATATGAGTTAGGGAGAGCCATTCTTATTGTTATTCCGTCTTTATATCCTGCTTCTACTAAGAGTTCTTTTGCCTTTTCAGGGTTGTATGATATTACATCAGTTGTATCTTTATATTCTTTTAACATTGGTGGGTAGTGGGAGCCTATTTTTTCTCCATATCCATTCCAAACTATTTCAATAAGAGAGTCTTTGTCAACTGCCATATTGATTGCTTGTCTTACTTTTTCGTTTGCTAAATATTCATTTTTAAGATTCATTGCCATCAATTGAATTGCATTCGTATTATTCTCTAATATATTATATTGGCTGTTGTTTTCAAACAAACTCACCTTATCTCCTGTAACAAATATAATGTCTAATTCTCCATTTTTAAGAGCTGCTACTTGAGATGTAGCATCAGGCATCATTTTAAAATTAATAGTTTCTAAATTTACTTCTTCAAAGTATTCTTCATTTTTTGTCAAAGTTAATTCTTGTTGAGGAATCCATTTTTCTAGTTTATATGCTCCTGTACCTACTGGTTTGTTTTTCAAAGTATCCACTGCTTCTTGAGGAACAATTGCTGTCCATGGATATGCAAAATTAGACAGAAGTGTAACATTTAAATTTTCAGTAACAAATTCTATTGTGTAATCATCTACAACATTTATTTCTGTAATGTTTTTAAAGTCATTTGCTCTAGGGCTTTCTTCTCCCTTTAATCTTTCAAAAGAATATTTCACATCTTCTGCATTCATTTCTCTTCCATTGTGAAATTTAACATCTTTTCTTAAATTAAAAGTAATTGCCTTTCCGTCTTCTGATACTGTCCATTCTTCACCTAATCCGCTTACTAATTTTCCTTCTGGTGTTACTTTTACAAGGGTGTCATAAATATTGTTTGTAATTTGGAAAGTAGAAGCTGCAGTTGTTCTATGTGGGTCTAACCCATCTGGGTCTACTGAAAGAGCTATATTTAATTCTGTTTTTGCTTCTTTAACTGGTTCTGTAACTGTTTCTTCTTGTGATGTTGTTGTTTCATTATTTTCTGTTTGTACATCGCTTGTTTTTGTGCTGCATCCTGTAAACATCATAGCAGATGCTAAAGCTAAAGTAATAATTTTTGTAAATTTCATTTTTTTCTCCTTTTTTTTAAAAATTTAATTTAATAGTTCTAATTAATTTTTATTAATTTATTAATATTTCTAAGTTTTCCATTCGTTATAATCATTGAATTCCGCTAAACATTGTTCCATTTTTTCAACATTTGCTTTAACTCTATCTCCCCCAATATAAGAAATTTCATTAATAATTGTGTTGCAAACTGCAAGTGAAGCTGTATATGAATCCAAAAAGAATATGGACGAATTTTTGGCATATAAAACAGCATCTGCATATTTACATATAGGAGACAATGTAGAATCAGTCAATGCTACTACGTATACTCCTACTTTTTTTGCATGCTGTGCTATTTTAAGCACCTTTTTATCATATCTGGGAAATGCACAGACAAATAGAAGTTCATTTTTTTTAAAGTGCCCTACATACTCTGAAATTTCTCCTTGGGGAACCATACTGCTGTTTCCTAACATATACTTTAAAACAAACTGCATGTATGAAGTAACCGCCATGGTCATTCTCCATCCTCCTAGCCAAATATAATCTGCTTCAATCATTTTTTTAGCTACTTTATTTATATCTTCTTTACTAGTTTCTTTATAAGTATTCATTATATTTTCTGCTTCATTAACAAAATGACGCTCAAGCCAATCATTGTCTTGTTT
>JBASLQ010000363.1:0-6331 GCA_049656425.1 Sedimentibacter sp. | reverse complement strand
TTCACCTGCTTCCACTGCAGGTCTTGTAAGTATAATACGTTCAACTTCTTTCTTTCTGAATGCATTTACTGCAGCAGCAACAGCAAGATATGTTTTTCCGGTTCCGGCAGGTCCTATTCCAAAAGTTACATCCTTTGAATTTATAAGATCTATATATCTTTTTTGACCAACAGTCTTTGCTCTTATAACTCTTCCTGATGCAGAAGTAACAATTACATCCTTTAAAATTTCATTGTAGTCTATATTGTAATCGGCTTTGTTAGCTTCAATTAAATAAACAACTTTTTGATTGCTTATTTCACCTTCAGAATCAATGACATTTATCATATATTTTAATATTTTAGCAACCGACTCTACTTTAGGTTTATCTCCAGTTAATTTAATTACGCCGTTTCTAACAAGAATATTAACATCAAAATAACTTTTGATTACTTTAATATTCTTGTCTTGTATTCCAAACAGCTTAATTAAATCATCTTCATTTACCAATAATATATTTTCTTCAAATAACTCCATTAATCCTCCTTGATTACTCTTCGGTTTCTTCATTAGGTTCTTTGTTTATTTCAGGTACCGGGTAAATTTTTACGCTTTCACCTATATCTTCTATTACTTCAATTTGTGCTCTCAAATAATAATAATCGTCATCTTGAGAAAAATTCATGGATGATTTTAAAATTTTTGAGTTTTCATCGCACTTATTTAATAAGTCATCATACATATTTACTTTCATTTTGTTTTGAGCAGTATTTTCATCTATCTCAATTTTTTTAACGATTTCTTCATAGTATACACCTTTAACAATATTTATATCAGTTAAATCAGAGAATAAAGGAACATTAATAATACGCTCTTTATAATTATAATTTTTATAAGGTTCTTTGTCACCTATTATTTTAATATTTTTACCTTTTATTTTCAAGTAATACACATTTTTACTCTTATCTGTGGCTACATTTACATCTTTAAGCTTTTCTTCCTTCATTTCAAAATTATAATATGTTTTTCCATAAATAATGCCTTCCGACGGAACCATAACAAATTCTTCAGAATTTTTATTTTTTACAATTCCCATTACCAATGTTTGCCCTTCATATACAACATCGCCTTCTTTTACTACAGCCTGACCGCTTTTGGCAATAACTTTATTTATAATGGCATTTTTCCTTGAAATGATGCTTGTTGGATCGTTATTTTTAATTTCTGCTGTTTCTTTAGTTTTTTCTTTTACAAATATTATTAAATTAGAACCTTCTACATAGACTTCCACAAACTTGAAATTTTCAAAATTGTTATACAACATTGTTTCTATAATGTTTGTTTCAAGGCTTCCTTGAGCTACAGGAACATTTATTTCGTTTTTCTCAAGTAAATTAATAATTTTATTTGCAGTTGCCTGGTTTGTTCCAATAACCTCAACATTCCAGATAAGCGATGTTAAAAGGTAAAAGCATATTATTAATATAAACAAACCTCCCACAAATCCTTTTCTTACTTTTATTTTGTTAAGTTTAAACGATAAACCTCTCTTTTTAACAGGTTCAATTTTAATTTCTGCAATGATGTCTGAGTATTTTTTGTAATCATCATAGGAGATTTTAAATTTAATTTCATTTTCCTTTTTTTCAACATCCCACATTGTAATTTGTTTTCTTCTGAGTAAATTCATGATTTTTTCGCAGTTTTTATCTTTAAGACGTATAACAACATAGCCTTTGATTAAATACATTAACTTGAATATCAGCATATTTACTCCTTATTGCTAAAAATTATTTCT
Organism: Sedimentibacter sp.; assembly: GCA_049656425.1. Classification (GTDB taxonomy): domain Bacteria; phylum Bacillota; class Clostridia; order Tissierellales; family Sedimentibacteraceae; genus Sedimentibacter. Next base: position 4,554 of record JBASLQ010000363.1, on the reverse strand, counting down.
TCAATTATCCCCTTTATTATTACTTTAAAATTGTTTATTTCTTCTATTTTAAATTTTGACCCTTTTATCAAAATGTTTTGTTCATTAGTTTTTATTCCTATTTCATCATTTTCATAAATTGTAATTCCTAAATGATTTTCAATTATTACTTTTTTATTGCCATGCATCCTTAAATCAAAATTATCTGAAAATGCATCATTTGGAATTTCCAGATTATCTGCAAGCTTGCTTCTGAAATTGTTGAACTTGCCCATGAAATCCTCCTTTCATTCTATTATGACATTAAACAATACATAGAATATTGTTTAATCCTATTTATATATTCCCTTATAACAAATTATGCTTATAGTCCAAATACTATGATACTGTATTTTATAGTAGATATTTGAAGTTTCGTTTGCAAATTTTGGCATTAAAAAAACCCTGAGTATTCAGGGTCTTTAAACTACTTTATATATTTGGCCACAATTTCGTTTATATGTTTTCCGTCAGCTTTGCCTTTTACTTTAGGCATTATAAGAGCCATTACTTTGCCCAAGTCTTTTTTAGACTGAGCGTTAGTTGCTTCAATTGCCTCTTTGACAATTAAATCAAGATCTTCATCTGACAGTTGAGGCGGTAAATAATCTAATAGTATTTTGATTTCTTCATTGGTAAGATCAATAAGATCTTGTCGCTTGCCTTTTTCAAAGTCAGGTATTGAATCTTTTTTTTGCTTGATTTGCTTAGCTATTATATCTATAACATCAGCATCGACTAGTTCTATTCTTTCATCAACTTCACGTTGCTTAATAGCTGCTCTTACCATTGTAACTACATTTTTTTTGACTTTGTCTTTAGATTTCATGGACTCTTTTAAGTCATCCATGAGTTTCTCTTTTAAAGGCATGCTTTCACCTCTTATCTTGCTTTTTTATTTTTTTTTCTACGAGCCGCTTCAGCTTTCTTTTTACGCTTTACACTTGGCTTCTCGTAATGCTCTCTTTTTCTTACTTCAGCCATTACACCTGTAAGTGCACATTGCCTTTTAAATCTTCTAAGAGCGTTATCGATTGACTCGTTATCTCTAATTTTTACCTCTGTCATTTTGCTACCCTCCCCTCGTTCTCTACTACTGGTAGTCCTAAGACACCAGCGAGTTTGAAATAGCACTCATTTATTATATAACATAGAATAAGTAAATGCAAGAAAATTTATGATAAAGTTTCTGACAATTTTTTTCCACCTACTATGTGGAAATGTAGGTGCTGTACAGACTGACATCCGTCTTCTCCACAATTGCTGATAACTCTGTATCCGGATTCTTTAATACCTTCTTGTTCTGCAATTTTATTGATTGCTTCAAATATTTCTGCAACTATGTGGCTGTTTTCATTTGTTATTTCATTTATAGATGAAATATGCATTTTAGGTACTACAAGTATATGTACAGGAGCCTGAGGATTTAAATCTCTAAAGGCTACTAAATTTTCATTTTCAAATAAAAACTGCGACGGAATTTCCTTATTTGCAATTTTGCAAAATATACAACTCATTTTTTCACCTCTCCTTCAAAGAATCATCTAAACAATATAATATTCACTTGATAAATAATCTTTCCTGATATTTTTCATTTGTACATAAATTATTTCATTTTTAATATTAATATCACTTTTTAGCAAAATTTTCAAGTAGTTTGTTGTATAACCTTCAAATATATTATCTCTTTTCTCAGTTTCTATTAAAACAGACATATTTCTTCCCAAAAATCGTTTCATAAAATCATTAGAAATGCTTTCTCCTAATTCAATAAGAGTTTTGCTTCTTTGTGATTTAACAGAATCATCAACTTGGTCTGTCATCTCTGCTGCTTTTGTTCCTTCTCTAACTGAGTATTTAAATACATGAATTCTTGAAAATTTTATTGACTTAACAAATTCCAGAGTTTCATTGAACTCTTCTTTTGTTTCTCCTGGGAACCCAACAATTATATCGGTTGTGATTCCTGCATCCGGCATATATTTTCTAATTATTTCAACATTATTCTTATACTCAGCTGTTGTGTATTTTCTGTTCATGCGTTGCAAAACACTGTCACTTCCACTTTGCAGTGACAAATGAAAATGATCACATACTTTTTCTAAACTTGAATAACGTTTAATAAAATCTTCTGTTATTAAATTCGGTTCTAATGAACCAAGACGTATTCTTTGAATTCCGTCAATTTTATTAATATCTTCTATTAAACTGATTAAAGTATCATGTTCCTGCATATCTTTTCCATAAGAAGAAATATGAATTCCATTCAATACAATTTCTTTATATCCGTTTGCTGCAATATTTTTAACTTCCTGCACAATATCATCATGATTTCTGCTTCTTATTGGTCCTCTGACATAAGGAATAATGCAATATGAACAATACTGGCTGCATCCGTCTTGTATTTTAATATTAGCACGTGTTTTGTCATGAACCGTGGTAATTTTAAGTTCTTCAAAACATTCTTTACCAATGAAATCATCTATTTGAGCAGCTCGTTCTATGTTGTTTAATTTATCTCTTATAAGACTGCCTATGCTGCCTTTATTCTTTGTTCCTATAATTATGTCCACATCTGTTTCTTTATTGATTTTTTCGCCATTGAGCTGTACACTGCATCCGACAGCAACTACCAGAGCATTAGGATTATGTCTCTTTGCTTTATTTATGAATTGTCTTGATTTTCTTTCACTTTCTTTAGTTACTGCACATGTATTTATTATATAAATATCACTGTTTTCACCATTAGGCACTATTTCAAAACCATCATTTTCTAAAAGTTCTGTCATAGCTTCTGTTTCAAACTGATTGACTTTGCATCCAAGCGTTGTAAATGATACTGTATACTTTTCTTTTTCACCTGTTTCTGAGTAGTTCAAAATTTTTCTCCTGAATATAATCTCAATCCTCATTTTATTAAGGAACTTAATGATAATAACATATTTAATAATATAATTCAAGAAAATTAAGCTTAAAATGCATTTTCAATATGATTTATTGTCATTTCGTCCATTATTACTTCGATTACATCAAATTGGCATAGAAAATCATCAGAGCCAGCTAACATAAAATAATATTTTACAACCTTGATTAATTTTTTTTGTTTGCTTAAAGTCACAGCTTCTCTTGGATAGCCATACTCAGTATTTTTTTTCCCCTTTACTTCTATGAAGTGAAGTATTCCGTCCTTTCTTGCAATAATGTCTATTTCACCAAGACGGCATGTGAAGTTTCTTTCTTCAATTGCATAATTATTATCCAGTAAATATTTTTCAGCAATTTTTTCATATTCAAAGCCCTTATTCTTCTCATACATATGGGATCCTCAAAAACTAAATTATCTATATTTCAATTGCTCATCAATTGCTTAATTTATTAACAATCAATCGTTAAATGTAGTACATTAATGCATTTTTATCTTTGTTGTACTCATTGATTAAATCTTCCAGTGTTAAATTGTCAATAACTTCATTTAATTTTTCATCTATTTTGTCCCATAGATTTTTTTTAATGCATATTTCTATTTTGTTTTTATTTATGCCATCATCTTTAACAACTGACAAGTCTCCTTCTAACGCTCTTAAAACATCGCCTACTTTAATTGCTGAAGTGCGACCGTTAAGTAAATAACCCCCCTGTGAACCTTTCACGCTTTTTACTATGCCTGATTTTCTCAATGCAGAAAAAACCTGTTCCAAATAATTTTTTGATATATCCTGTCTTTCTGCTATGCTTATTAATGATACATAGTCACCATTTGAATTAAGTGACAAATCGATTATGGCACGCAACCCATATCTGCCCTTTGTTGATATTTTCATTTATTTTACCTCGTTAAAATTACTGTAGTAATATAATCTCCTATTTATTAATATTTTAACAATATGCAAACTATTTTACAATTCACTCTGCTCTTGGAGCTTGAGAATTTTTTGAAAATATTTAACTTGGGCGCCACCTATTAATTTAATCGCTGAACTCGTTCCTATTCTGGAACATACTTCATTGATAAACGCTTCTAAATCATCCAGTGTTTTTATCCCGCCTGCTGCTTTAATCTTTACATTTGTTCCATATGTTTTTTAAACAACTTAATGTCTTCCATTGTTGCACCGCCTGTACTATTAGTTTAGCACAAATAAAAACGTTCGTCAATTATAAGTATATATAGCGAATTAATAAAAATAAAATCAGCTTCTTCTTTAAAGCTGCATTATATAAACTTAAAAAACGCTAAGCTGCTCGTCTTCATTCAGTATTTTCTTAAGGAATGTTTTTCTGTGTATTTCAATCGGTCCGTATTCCAGCAAAGCTTGAACGTGGTCTTTGGTTCCGTAACCTTTATTTTTTGCAAATTTATATTCCGGATATTTTTTGTCGAGTTCTTCCATTTGTCTGTCTCTAGTAACTTTTGCAATAATTGAAGCTGCAGCTATTCCATGGCATTTGGCATCCCCATGTATGATATTTGATTGAGGTAAAGGCAAGTCAAGTTTTTCTGCATCTATTAAAAGATAATCAGGAGCTATTTTATTT
>JBASLQ010000362.1:0-3256 GCA_049656425.1 Sedimentibacter sp. | reverse complement strand
TATGAAAATTTCGGGGGCAGGGATATGGGAAAAGAGAAAAAAGCATTTATATATGATAAACGTACGAAGGATTTCGTTTTGAGCTTATATGATAAATACAGGGAAGGAATGATTAAGCTTGCATTTTACAAATTAAATGATTGGCATGAAGCAGAGGATGCCGTGGAAGAAGCATTTATAAATATAGCAAGAAATTACGAAAAAATATTTGATTCCGAAGATTATGAAATAAAAGCATACATAGTCAATACAATTATAAATACATCATATAAAATACTTGCTAAAAAAGACCGGAATATCTGCAGTGATATGTATACGATTGAAGAGCATTTTCCATCTGGTGACAGCGCTGAAGAAATAGCTGTATCAGAAATCTCATATGATGAGCTTAAATGTTCGATTGATGAATTAAGCCCAAGGTACAAGCTTATATTAAACATGAAATATATGGGTTACAGCAATAATGAAATAGCGGAAGAACTTAATGTCAAAGCCGGCACCATACGTGTCATGCTGCTGAGAATCAGGGCATCTTTAAAAAAATCAAAGGAGGGAAGTCTGAATGATGAAGGACAAAAATAACATCGACGAAATTTTAAGTATAGAGGATGAGCATTTGTTTCACCGTGCTGGCGAAGTCCAGTTCAATAAAGAAATGGAGCTGTTCGATTCTTTTATGGCCGATGGTAAAGAAATTCCCGGGCTTCCCGATTTTGACAGGCGCATGTCTGATAAAATCAACGAAATGTACAGAGACGGCCGAAAGCACCGCAGGAATAAACTAATTTTTAAAACTGTTGCGGCATCTGCAGCAGTCATATTATTGACATTCATATTTTATCCGCCCCTGTTTGGAAATGTAAATGCCTTCTTTTTTAAGATGATGAACCTGACGGTAACAGATAAGGGCGAGTATACTGAGTTCAGGCTGGAACCCACGGAGAACCAGCATATCGAAGAATTTGAAGGGTACTATTATCCTCAATATATACCGGATAACTATGAAATAATTGTAAAAAACAATATGGAAAGTATGGGAACTATAATATATTCGAATAAATCGGATGGAACAAGTATAACATATGAATTTAGTACCTTAAACAGTCCGCAGCAGTTAGATACAGCAAACTGCAATAAAGAAGACATTATGATAAACAATCAGTTAGGGGTATTGTATACAAAGAAAGATAACAGTTGCAATATGATTATTTTTGAAAACGAGGAATATAAATTTGTGGTTTACGGTGAAGCGGGTGTTGAAATATTAAAAGAAATCGCAGAAAATATAAAAAGGTGAAGTTGTTAAAAAAAATTAACAAGTTATTTTCTAAAAAAGTGTAACGATTTGGACAGTTGAAGGGTTTATATAGTAGAGAACTATTTAAAGGAGGAATCTATGAAAAAACTATCTATACTGTCCATATTTTTTATATTGCTTATGGTATTTACAATAACTGTAAATACAGTCGATGGATTTGAACTCAGTCCGATGTTTATAGCGTTGAAGAGCCATACTAATAATTTAGATATTGGAGGTTCTATTGCAACCTGTATTGGTTCTGCAAGATGTTCTGACGGTTATACGGTAAGAATTACAGTTTATCTGCAAAGATATATCAACAACAGCTGGACAACCATCAATAACTGGAGTGGTGATAAGGATATATATTCTTTTGTAAATGAAACGTCCACGGTTAGTTCCGGCTATAATTACAGGGTGAAGAGCATTACCACTGTATATGACAATAACAACAATGTTATCGAAGCTCCGGTATTGTATTATGATGTAGTAGAGAACTCAGTCCGAAGGTTGGTGTTGCACAAGATGCAATCGAGCTCGAAGTGAACTCAACGGTTCAAAAAGTTGGAGAAATCTTTATTCGGACCCATACTTTTCATATATGTGGTTTTTATTCCATGGCCGCCAATAGCGTGGGTTTTGATTGTACCGTATGTCGTAATCCCTATACTCAGCGCTTTCTGTTGTTGTTTTTTAATGCACCGAGGCAATTTTCATTTTGATTCACGAAATATGGTTTCCAAAGCTTCTGCTTACAGATTGGCTGTTCGGCTTCTGTCTGTGTTTTGTTTTCTTTTGCTTGGATACATCTTAGATAAAAAAAATATTGCACCAATCTTTGTTTCTAATTTGCTAAATAATCTTGGAGAGTATGCCAGCACATTTGGATCAAGCCTAACTAACTTCTCATTCTATCTTCTCGTTGCTATATTCCCAACCGCATATGCGCTTGTTGAATATCTATTTGTCATCACAAAAAATGATTATAGCGCAGATAGCTAAACCAGTAACACTCCGAAGCGCGAAGCGGGAGCGGTCTGGAAATGAAGTCAAAGCATTGATTAATTTTAGATTTGGATTAATCAACATATCATACATATTAGGATATACTGCATTTATAACATTGTCGACATTTGTTGTAAAGCTAACCTGAATAGAAATTGACAATGAAAACAGAGACTATCCGTTCAAGAATAAAGTAAAGAATGAAAACAGCACATATATGAGGTAGCCCATGGATTAGATAACAGAACTATTTAGTAACTATAAAGAATTGTTACTTAATAATTTGCTGAATAATGAATAAAACTTGTAATCATGCATCTATGATGGATACTCCTTTTTTAGATTCAGGTTATGAAGCTACAAATTTACAAATAAGGGGATAGTGAGATAATTATGAAGAATGGTTTTATGAGAAAATTTTTATCTGATTTATTATTGAGCTTAGGATTTATAATTACAATTAGTCCAATGATTCTATATTGGTTTATTCATGGTGATTATGAAAGATATATTTGGATTATAAATGGTCCATATCCATTTAGTAATTTTGGAGGAGGACCTTCTCAGATATTTATGTATATGGTGTTATTTGTAACAGGAATATTATTAATTTCTATTTCAATGATTTTAAAAAGAAATATAAAAAAGTGAATAAAATGGATTATGAGAATAATTGCAGAAAAAACATATAATAAGAAATACGCAAAATAAAGGGATAGATTGCAGCTTTAAGAGAAATTCCAAGAGTATATTATTTATTAGCTTTGTTAATTGAAGATATTCAGAGGTTGAAAACAGAGCCTTGTAACAATTGCCTGTTTTTACTGCCCAAAATCTTTTATTAGGACAATATTTCAGAGATTTTGAAAGTTTTTTTACTGACCAGTTTTTCAACAGAGAAAAGCTGGTACAAGTTAGTAAGGATTTAGATTCTTTAAAAGGAATTAAAAG
>JBASLQ010000361.1:0-2879 GCA_049656425.1 Sedimentibacter sp. | reverse complement strand
CATCTTTATCTTTTAAATTTTCTATTGCTTGTTTCATTGCAAGCTTTGTAGCATTTTTTATATTTACTTCATCAACTGTTTTATAATCCATTTCTCCTATGCCAATGGCAACAGCTGATGATTTTATAAGTTCAAACATTTTTTCTCTTTTTTTAGCTGTAAGTTTTTTTGAATCATCAACGCCTTCTATTAATAAATCCTTAGGCATTACTACAGCACAAGCAACTACACTGCCCGCAAGACATCCTCTTCCAACTTCATCTATGCATGCAATATATTTATAACCCTTGTCCCATATTTCCTGCTCTATTTTAAGCATACATCCTCCTACATAAACGATAGATTTAACTATTGTCTAACGTTCGCTGGGTTTTTCTAATGTTATTTTTCCTAATTTTCCGTTTCTAAAATCATATAAAAGCAAATTGGCTACTCTTAAATAGTCCATATCTTGTTTGTTGTTTAAATAAAATCCTTTTTTAATGGCAAGATTATTAAGAATATCCAAAGGCTTTTCGCCAACTTCTATGTTGTATTTCTCAACGATTCCATTTATCATATTCAATTCGTACATTTTTTCAATAAATTTCAATGATACTTCTTCAAGCTCTATAACTTCATCCTTTATAGCTCCGGTAAATGCAAGGTTTAAAGCGCCTTTTTTATCTTCGAATTTTGGCCATAAAATACCTGGAGTATCTAATAAATCAATGTTCCCTGCAAGATGTATCCATTGTTTTCCTTTTGTAATACCAGGCATATTTCCAGTCTTTGTACTTTTCTTTTTAGCCAGTGAATTTATTAATGTTGATTTGCCTGCATTAGGTATACCTACAATCATAGCTTTAATTGTTTTATTCAAAAGTCCCCTTTTTTTATATCTTTCAACAATTTCTCTTGAAGCATCAGCTATTGCACTTTCTAACTTTCTAAGTTCCTTATTGTTTGTTGAATTATATAAAACAACTGACCATCCCTTACTTTTATAATAATCTTCCCATATTTTATTCATGTTTGGATCAGCTAAATCGTATTTATTCAACACAATAAGTCTTTTTTTATCTTTGAACAATACATCAAAATCAGGATTCTTGCTGCTTATAGGAATTCTTGCATCAATTACTTCTATTACAATGTTGACCAGCTTAATATTTTCCTGCAGCAGGTCTTTGGTTTTTTTCATATGTCCCGGATACCAATTTATATTCATATTTTACCTCTCTTAAAAAAAATTGAGGACATTCGCCCTCAATTAATATTTTCTCAATTCTTTAACTTTAGTTGCTTTACCGGTTCTTTCTCTCAGATAGAACAATTTAGCACGTCTTACTTTACCGAATCTTACTACTTCGATTTTTTCAATTTTTGGAGAATGAACAGGGAATGTTCTTTCAACTCCAATTCCGTAAGATATTTTTCTTACTGTGAAAGTTTCTCTGTTACTTCCACCTTGTTTCTTTATTACTACACCTTCAAACATCTGAATTCTTTCTCTGTTTCCTTCTTTAATTTTAACGTGTACTTTTATTGTATCTCCAACGTTAAAAGCAGTTAAGTCACCTTTAAGTTGTTCATTTTCGATAGATTTTATTAATTCCATTTGTATACCTCCCTTCGCCTAAGCGTTCTTGTTACTGTCGTACAGAGGACCGCCGTATACTCTAAAGCATTATAGCACATTGTTATAATGCATACAACAGTTATCTATATTTAATTGCTAATTTGTAGTATTCTTTAATTATATTGCTGTCCTTTATCATATCAGGACGTCTCTCCAAAGTAATTTCTATTGCTTTAAAAAGTCTCCATTCTTCAATTCTTTTGTGGTGTCCGGACAATAATATTTCTGGAACTTCCATTTCCATGTAGCTCTCTGGTCGTGTATATTGTGGATACTCCAGCAAGTTATTGCTGTGTGATTCTTCTAAAGAAGATTCATCCGATCCCAATACTCCGGGCAAAAGTCTTCCAACTGCGTCAACAATCATGAGCACAGGAAGTTCACCGCTTGTCAAAACATAATCTCCCATAGACACTTCCTCATCAACGTATTTGTCGATAATTCTTTGATCTATGCCCTCATAATGTCCTGCAATAAGTATAACATGTTCTTTCTCAGAAAGTTCTTTGGCTTTATGTTGATTAAATAAATTGCCTTTTGGTGATAAATAAATAATATATGAATTGTCTTTTTTTATAGCATCTAAAGCTTTAAACATAGGCTCCGGCTTTAATAGCATACCAGGTCCGCCACCGTAGGGATAATCGTCAACTTTTTTATGCTTGTCTTCTGAATAATCTCGAAGGTTCACATAATCTAAATCAAACAGACCATTTTCTACAGCTCTGCCTATAATTCCATTTTTTGTATAAACATCAATTAACTCTGGAAATAATGTAACTATGTCAAATTTCATTCCAGCAAACCCTCAATGACATGTATTATCATTTTCTTTTCTTTAATGTTTACTTCCTTAACAACATCCTTGACAGCCGGTATTAAAAATGATTTATTTTTATTTACTACTTCGTAAACATCATTTGCTCCAGTTTGATAGACAATACTTACTTTACCTATATATTCTCCATCAGTTGAATATACTTCCATACCTTCCAAATCAAATAAATAATATGAATCATCAGGAAGTTCTCTAAGCTGGTCTTCCAATATGGATATGAATGTGTCTCTAAAAGTTTCTGCAACATTGATATCGTCAATACCTTCAAGCTGCAAAAAAATCAACCTTTTCTTGTACCATACATTACTGATTTTACGTTTTTTATCATCTTTTTCAGTGTAGATATATTCAAGCTCATCAAATCTTTCCATATCATCAGTCAAAGAGAGGCATTTCATACAACCTTTGACACCATGAGTA
>JBASLQ010000360.1:0-3192 GCA_049656425.1 Sedimentibacter sp. | reverse complement strand
GGAGAGCTTACTTCTGAGTCAAAACAAAGACTGTGGCAACTTTTTTTAACTATACTTGAAAAAGTAAAATCTAATGATTATTCATTCAATATTTATTTGGATGAAAATTCAGATTTATTTGGTTTTTATTGTTTAGATATGGAACATTTGAAATCATATGAAAAAAAGCATTATGAAAGTCCGGGAGAATTACTTGACACTTATCATTATGAGCAGGACAATAAAAATAAAATTAATCAAAGAGTTTCAAGCCTTATTAAAAGCATGAACACAAAAATAGACAGAGACAGAAAAAAAGTTGATAAGCAGCGAAATGAACTGTTAACTGCTGAAGACAGAGATAAATATAAAATGTATGGAGAATTGATTCTTGCAAATTTAAATAAAACTCCTGAAAATCACAAATTAACAGTATTAAATTACTATGACCCTGAGCAAAAGGATATAACAATACCTTTAGATCCTAAACTTAATTTAACACAAAATGGCCAGAAATATTTCAAAAGATACAACAAGCTGAAAAAAGCTGAAGAAGAACTGCAAAAATTCATTGATTCATCATTAAGTGAAATTCAGTACCTGGAAAATATTTTATATTCCATTGAATCATGCGAAACTACAGATGATTTAGATGACATATACAATGAGCTTATAACTGAAGGTTTCATGAAAAGAAAATCGAAAGTAAAAAAAACAAAAGAGTACAAACCAAAATTTATGACTTACATTTCCTCTAAAGAGCATGAAATAATTGTTGGTAAAAACAATCTTCAAAATGATATGCTGACATTTAAAATAGGAAAAAGAGAAGATTACTGGTTCCACGCCAAGAACATACCGGGTTCTCACGTAATAATCAAAACAAACGGTGATGAATTATCTGATGATGAATATGTTGAAGCAGCACGAATTGCTGCATTTTACAGCAAGGGTAAGAATTCAGGTTCTGTTGAAGTTGATTATACCAGAAAATCCAATATTAAAAAGCCCCCAAATTCAAAACCTGGCTTTGTAATTTATGACACAAATTATTCAATGCTTGTAGAACCTGATATTTCAGGAATACAAACAAAAAAATAAAAAACAGTTCCAATGCTTGAACTTAGCATTGGAACTGTTTACACAGCCGCCTTTGCATGCCATTCCTTCAATACAAACTTATTCATTTATTATTACTTGGCTTATACTGTCGGTTTCCTCAAGAAGTACACTTATTCTTTCGCTTCTTGAAGTCGGAACATTTTTACCGATAAAATCTGCACGTATGGGAAGTTCTCTTACGTTGAAATTCCAACAAATAACAGCTTAGAACGGATTTTTATCGATGTTTAGAACATACTTTATTGGTCTTAATGTAACATCAAAATTTCAATTTGTAAAGATAAAAATACTATTTTTATCTAGTATATTTAAATTATAGTATAAGAAATTCTTTGTGAAATTGTATTATTTACTCAGAAATCAAGAGAATTTTTTATATTTCCGGCTTTTTTCAGGCTTTTTTTAAGTGTAAAATCAATTGAGTGTGTGTTCTGTTGATAGCATTATAAAAATACAGAGTGTGGCTGCGGCAATTTCTATAAATTTCTGCAATATTTTACTTTACATTGAGGGTGAGTATGATAGCCTTTTATGGCTTGACAAGCCTTTCTAGAGGCTGATTCCTTGTCAGAAAATCATGCTCACAGAGGCTCAATGTCAAGTAAAATATTTGTCTAAAAGATAGCAGCCTAATTATGTATTTTATGATTGCATAAAACATGTTCTATAGGAAGTTCACATATAGCTATTAAATATGTATATCATTATTTTCAGTTTTTAATATATTTGATTATTTTTATAGAATATTTATTTTTATATAATCTTCAGCTTCAGGCGTATACATTGTAGGCTCTATTTGAGTAAATTTATTGTATTCCAAAGCTTTATATTCTTTGATTTCTTCTTCAATAATTTTTGATATTGTAATTCCCTTACCTTCTAAGAACTTTATTAGAAGTCTAAAACTTTGATAATCCGTTTGTATTGGAAATGTTAATAGAAATCTATCACCAATTAGTTTTTTTATAAAAATTTGATATGCTTTATTTTCATTTTTATAATACTTTAATTCTGATATATCTTTCAATTCCAATGTTATTTTTCTTATTGAAAAGATTTGATTTTCCGACTTATATTGCCCTAGTTCTTTTAGTTCATAAAAGCTTTTAATGTATATTAAATCATTGAATAAAATTATATAAACAGGATTTGCTAGTAATATGTTTTCATATTCATTATTCTCATTAATAGTATATAAATCTGCTCTATCTAATCCAGCATATATAATTTCAGGTGAAAAATTTGATTTGATATCATTTTTTGCTTCTGCTTTTACTTTTTCAAATTTACGATCTGAACTTACCTGATATTCAGTTCCATTATAAGCACCTGTGTACTTAACATATATTACTATTCCAACTAATACTGCTATTAATATAAATCCTTCCATTTCTACTCTCCTACAAATTTAAATATTATAATAATAAAAAATCTAGATGTTGCTGTATTTAAATATTTTTATTGCTAATTGAAACCTTATTGGTCATTTGTTTTTTTCTAGAATGCTTATCAATTTTTCTAGATATAATTAACCAACATAATAAACTTACAATTATTGTCCATAAGATTTTAGCATAACTAAGTGGAAATTTAAATAATTTAAGTAGCAAGTCCGTTGCATAAAAAACGTCTACTATACTAAATATTGTTGGTATTCCAAAAATTAGAGCAAATAATTGAAATATAAAATTAACTCTCTTTTCTTTTTTTTCATTTTGTTTTTCTTTTTCTTTTTCTTTTTCTTGATTTTGTTTTTCTTTTTCTTCATTTTGCATTTCTTGAGTTTTAATAATAGTATCATTAATTCTCTGATACATTTTTTCTAATTCTTTATAAAACATGTCGATGTGTAAACATTTTGAAACAGCCTTTGCTTTAGTAAAATTATCTTCAGAAAAATCATATAATAAATCAGTTTTTAATGTTTTTAATATTTTACTTCGTGTGGCTATTAAATCCTTTATATTAATTTTTTCACTTTTTTCTATTTCTCTAAATTTAACTATTGCAGAATAATTTTTTGCTTTTTCAATAAGAAAATAATCAAATAACATGAAATATGATACTATGACGTCTAAATATAGTGTGCTG
>JBASLQ010000359.1:0-2300 GCA_049656425.1 Sedimentibacter sp. | reverse complement strand
TTACTGATCTTATCTATGTCTTTATTTGCATTTGTTGGATGTGCAAAAGAAGAAGCACCTGCAACAAATGAACCAGCAGCAGAAGAGCCAGCAGCGGAAGAACCAGCAACTGAAGAACCAGCAGAAGGTTCAGTTAAAACTGGATTAGCAGTTATATCATCAGTAGAGAAATCAGCTGACGCAGGTGAAAAAGATGGATTAGCTGAAACGGATTCTGTAGTAGTCGCAGTAACAGTTGATCAAGAAGGTAAAATAGTTAGAGCAGAAATTGACTCTGCACAAACTAAAATTAACTTCTCTAAAGAAGGTAAAATTCTTTCTGATTTAGAAGCTGCGTACAAATCAAAGCAAGAACTTGGCACAGAATATGGAATGAGCAAAGCATCTACATTAGGCAAAGATTGGTTTGAACAAGCTAATGCTCTTGAAGAATATGTAGTAGGAAAAACTGTTGAAGAAATAAAAGGTATTGAAGTCGATGAAAAGGGTGTTCCTACAGAAGCAGATTTAGTTTCATCAGTAACTATTAAAATTAATGATTATAAAGAAGCTATTGAAAAAGCTGTAGGTAACGCTCAAGATTTAGGCGCATCGGCTGATGATAAATTAGGATTAGGTGTATTAACTACTATTTCTAAATCAAAAGACGTTGCTGCTGATGCTGAAGGATTAGCACAAGCATATTCAACTTATACAGTAACAACTTTTGATGAAGATGGTAAAGTTACAAGCTGTGTAATTGATGCCTCTCAATCAAATGTAAACTTTGATGCTACAGGAAAAATCTCTACAGATTTGACAGTTGCACCAAAGACTAAAGTTGAATTAGGCGATGAATACGGAATGAAAAAAGCATCAGCTATTGGTAAAGAGTGGTTTGAACAAGCAGATGCATTTTCAAAATATGCAGTAGGAAAAACTGTTGAAGAAATAAAGGGGATTGCAGTTGATGAAGAAGGTACTGCAACAGAAGCAGATTTAGTATCTTCAGTAACTATAGGAATTGATGTATTCCAGGAAATAATAGAAAAAGCAAATGTAACAGCAAAATAATAAGATTAGCACATAGGGGGTAGATTACTGTAGGTGAAAGAGGAGTAACATTGTCTGGAGGACAAAAGCAACGTGTATCTATTGCTAGAATGCTTTTGCAAAAAACTCCTAAAATGGTTTTTGATGATTTCTTATCTGCTGTTGATTCTGAAACAGATGCAAAAATTAGAGCATCATTAAAAAAGAACAAGAAAAGTTCTACAATTATTTTAATATCTCATCGCATTACAACCCTAATGCAAGCTGATACAATTTTAGTTTTAGATAAAGGTAAAGATAAAGGTAAAATTTCTGATATTTAACATTGACACAGCTTTTGATTTATGTTATCATTCGTATGCTGTGCTACATGGGGAGGTAGCGGTGTCCTGTACTTGCAATCCGCTATAGCAAGGTGGAATTCCCTCTCAGAGGCTTACGTTGTGAGGTCTGACTTTTTTAAGTGGCGTTGATAACTTGGTCTCGCGCAACAAAATCCTATGAACCCTGTCAGGTCCGGAAGGAAGCAGCAGTAAGTAGATCCTTTTGTGTGACGTGAGGTCGCCGGGTTAGAGCTAACTGTTAAAGTAGCGCTTGTGATATAATGTCGAAAGAGGGTGCACAGCATTAATTTAATAATGAAAAGACAAGAACCATTAATGTGTAATTATATTAATGGTTCTTTTTACATTCCCAAACTCAAGTACCTGATACTTGAATTTGGGGATGTAAAATTTTGCTGCGAAATTTTTATCTGTAATCTATACAAAATATCAAACTGTATCTTTCAAAGGGTACAGCTTGATATATAATGTTATTAGAAATTATATATAGTATAGGAGATAAAAAATGGATGATAAAAAAATTAAAGAGATGGTTTATACATCACTTTTTGCGGCTCTTATTTACGTAGCGACGTTTATAATCAAAGTTCCGTCTGTTGTAACAAATGGCTATACACATTTAGGAGATGGTTTTATATTTATTGCTGTAATTTTGCTTGGCAGGAAAAATGGAGCATGGGCAGGGTCGATTGGTGCAGCTCTTGCTGACCTTATTGGAGGATACAGCTTTTATGCATTGCCAACATTTATAATTAAGGGAATTATGGCGTTGATTATGGGAACTGTTATTAAAAGAATGCCAAATATGAAATATAAATGGATTGTAGGCGCTGTGCTGGGAAGCATATGGCAGATTTTTGCTTACTACGTTGTTGGTTCATTAATGGTGGGTAATTTTATTACAACTTTAAGTGAAATTCCTGG
>JBASLQ010000358.1:0-1603 GCA_049656425.1 Sedimentibacter sp. | reverse complement strand
CCGATAATGCTTACACAAGTCAGCCCTTGTTCAGCCATTTTAGACTTAAATGTATCAGAAATAGCTGCCTTTGAAAAAGCATCAATTAGAATATCCAGAACCGCTTGGTCAACTCCGGCTGGAGCTGCTAAACCACGTACAGATGCATTAGTTGCACCTTCAACGCCCATAGCTTCATTAACGGTTGGTACATCGGGTAAATATTCATTTCGTTCTTCTGACATAACTGCTATAGGCTTAATTTGACCGCCTTGAGCAGGTACTTTGGCTTCGCCAACGCTGTTAAGCAAAACATCCACATGTCCACCCATAACAGCAGGCAATGATTCCGCAGCACCTTGGTTTCTAACCGGTATAAATTTAGTTCCAAGAATATCATTCAATTTTGACATAGCTATTAAACCTGCATTTCCTGCAATTGTAGTTGTAACTTCATTTGTCTTAGCATATTCAACTAACTCTTCGAAAGTTGTAAATCTAGTTTCATTAATATTAATCGAAATAGCTGTGGAGTCAATAACATAGCATATAATTGGTGCAAAATCATCAAGACTATTTTCTCGCTTTTGTTGTTTGTCTAAATAACCACCAATTACATTTAAATCATTAAATTGTGCAATTGTATATCCATCTGATTCAGCTGCTAATAAGTCAGTATAGCCCAACCAACCAGATGCACCTGGCTTATTAACAATAACTATAGGCTGACCAAGTATTTTCTCAGCCTCTGCTGACAATAATCTTGCACCTGTGTCAGTGCCTCCTCCTGCTGCAAATGGCACAATCAAAGTAATAGGGTCTTTCGGATAATCTGTTTTCGCCACTTCAGGAGCTGTAGTAGCTGGTGTTTCACTTGGTGTTACTGTACTAGTTGATTCTCCACCATTACACCCAACTAGTAATAACGTTGTCAACAAGCTGATTACAATTAGACACCACATTAGACTTCTTTTTCTTTTCATAACTTTTACCTCCATAAATATTTTTTTGATTCATATAAAGCCCTTCAACCAATTAAAATTTTTTTATTCTCAAGCATTTGATGTTTTTATTATTCTTATTATGAAAATCAAGAATCAAACTACTAAGTTTAATATTGTTCAGCAAGAATTTTAATAACATTTTTATAATCCATATCACCATCTGCTCCTACAATATCTATTAAATGCATATCCGCAATCTTATCAAGCTTATACTTTGTACCCATTGATATTGATGCATCTAATCCCATTTCTTCCAATGTTGTAATAACATCTTTCATCTCAGATGATCTTCTTTTAGCATGCACAATTGTTCTACCAAGCAATGTATTTGATATCTGATCTAACGTTTTCCCATAAAGTGTATCATTTATTGAATCTACAAGAGCATCTAAAGCTCCAAATTTATACGCAGGAATCATTGCTTCAATCAATAATTGTGGTAACCCTTTCATAAAAACACTTCTAAACATCTTTATTGCAGATGAACCGCCTGCAGGTACATTTAAATCTGTTAAGTTCATACCATATCCTTTAAAAGCATCATAATATGACTTTGCTCCATTTCCAGATAAAAGCATTGGTACTTTATGTCCATTTCCAGGTACAGGACCCATAATAGC
>JBASLQ010000357.1:0-2124 GCA_049656425.1 Sedimentibacter sp. | reverse complement strand
ATTCTAAATCATGAAATACTTGACCGAGAATATCTGTTAGTCCTGAAGTATCTAAACTATCCTGTAGAACATTAACCAAACATGCAAACATTTCAGGAAATGTTTCTTGCGACTTTTTGTCATAGCTGTTTATGATTTCAAGGTACCGTTCTTCTCTCTTTTCCTTGTGCAACCAATCAACCGAGTTGCTTAATGATATAGCTGACATTTCTACGAAGTCAGAAAATACCTGCCAAGTTGAATACTTATAACGCAATTCCTCAATGAGCTTAATTAGTTCTTTTTTGTTATCTTTCATTGCAATCACCTCTGTAATCTTCCCAAGCCATTGTAATAACTGTCGATATTTCCCTGAGCCTGCTTATGATAGCAACTATTTTTTCATTGTCAGATCCTTTAGGTGTCATATTTTTAATCAAGGAATCTTCGTTGTAATTTGTTGTAATTATTGTTGGTTTCATGTCTTCATATCTGTCATTCAATATTGAATAAAGAGTTGACATTGACCAATCAGTACACTGTTCTTTTCCTAAATCATCTATAATCAACAAATCAACTTGTTTATATACACTAATTACTTCAAATTCGTTAGTTTTATTAGCGTCGAATGCTCTTTTTATGTCATCAAGAAGCTCTATTGATGTCTTGCAAACTACAGGAACACCTTTATTAATCAGCTGTAATGATATGGCAGCTGCCAAATGTGTTTTGCCAGTTCCATTTGTGCCCTCTATGTAAAGTCCTATACCTCTTTCGAAATATTCCTGGAACTTATCAGCATATTTTTTGGCTGTCATAAAAGCTATTTTTTGGTTTGGTGTCTTGCATATAAAATTTTCAAAGGTTCTATTTAAAAATCTTTTTTTAAGTCCGCTTTTACCAAGAAGTCTATTAATCTTGTTCTGCATTTGGACTCTATTTTGTGTCATTTCTTCTTGCTCTTTGGCAGATCTCTTGTTTTCATCCACTGTTGTCCAATATTTTTGAGCTTTATCACAAGTACAGTGTTGAGGATTTGGTTTCCAAAACACAACCTGACCATTAAGAATTATTCCTTCGTGGTAAAGCGGTTTTCCGCAATATTTACATGTTTTAGGCTCGGGAGCTTTTGATTTACATTTTATGCCGGATTTTTCAGCTTCAAGGGATGTTATAATGTTATTGCTTCCTGAATCCTTTACTTGGAACAAATCCTTGTTGCCTATAATCTGACTTATCTGCTCCATTATTTGCACCCCCTTCTCCCAATTCATCCAACCAACCTTTAGCATTTAGCCATGTTGATGGATGAGGTGTATAACCACCGAGAAATCTTTTGTCTAATTTCATTGCTCTTTTTACTCCTGCTATAATAACTTCAAGAAATTCATCATCAGGATTAATTCTTGCCCATGTTATTTCCGCTTGCCCTTTACTTACTTTGTTAGGCCATATATCCCAAAATCTATCAAAGAAAATTCGTTGTTCTTTAGTTAACTCTGCTTTCTTGCGAGGTGTACGGGTCTTGGAGTGGCTAACCTGAGATGGCTCACCTGTGGCCGTTTCAACCAATAGGCTCTCTCCGTCTTGTTCCTCTGCAACATCTTCCCCCTTTGAGGGGGATATAGGGGGAGTTATTATTTTATTTACTCTACTTTCCTTTACTTTACTTTGTGGATTATCGTCATCATTAACTCCATTATCGGGGGGTTTCCGTGACGAAAACTCATCAATAACAGGCATTGCCGGTGCAGAAACCTTTCGTTTGTTGTAAACAGAGCTTAAATTCGATACCAATTGTTGACACCAAATTACACCATTTAGCCATAATTTGTGGTCAATCTTTTTCATTTCAGCGAGTTTATTTAATATTTCTTTTGCTAATTCCTCATCAACTTTTGTATAAGCTATTAGATATTCCCAATCAGCTGACATCCTGCAATCATATGAATGTCCATCAGTCCTGCATAGTAGCTCCAAGAGCTTAAACCAAAATGCATACCCATTATTACCAAACTGATTTTCCAAGATGAATTTTGTTTTGCTGTCTGTAACATAATGAGGAAAATAATCAACCGTCTGTTTAGTAGGTCTCGCCAAAATACCACCTCCTATATAAAAGGGAATTGCAGGGGATTTTAAACC
>JBASLQ010000356.1:0-5669 GCA_049656425.1 Sedimentibacter sp. | reverse complement strand
CTATATCTCCAAGCATTTCATTGACTGTTTTGAACATTTCTTTAACTTCTTCAAATCTGTGGCCAAGCCCAAAGCTTTCAACTTGTGGCTTTAAATTAGAATATTGGCCTCCAGGTATTTCATATTTATAAATTTCTGCTGTACCGGTTTTCAAACCTGATTCAAACTTGTTATAAACGGGTCTTACTGCTTCCCAGTAATCAGAAATTTTTTGCATGTCATCTAAGTTAAGCATTGTATCTCTGTCAGTATTATTTAATGCAGCTATTACTGAATTTAAAGGCGGCTGGCTTGTTAAGCCTGCCATTGAGTTAAATGCTGTGTCAACAATATCAACACCTGCATTTGCAGCAGCATAAACAGTAACAACACCGTTTCCGCTTGTATCATGTGTATGCAAATGAACAGGAATCGTCAATTCATTTTTAAGAGCTCTTATAAGTTTATCGGCAGCCATTGGTTTTAACAATGCAGACATATCTTTTATTGCTAATATATGTGCTCCTCTTTTTTCGAGCTTCTTAGCCAAATCAACATAATATTTCAATGTATATTTATCTCTAGTTTCATCAAGTATATCACCGGTATAACAAATACTTGCTTCGGCAATTTTATTTTGATTTAAAACTTCATCAATGGCAATTTCCATTCCTTCAACCCAGTTTAACGAGTCAAAGATACGATAAACATCTATTCCTGCCTTAGAGGACGATTTTACAAATTCTCTTATGACATTGTCAGGATAATTTTTGTAACCAACTGCATTGGCTCCTCTAAGAAGCATTTGGAACAAAATGTTTGGCATTTTTTCTCTTAATGTTTTAAGTCTTTCCCATGGATCTTCTTTTAAGAATCTGTATGCAACATCAAATGTAGCTCCGCCCCACATTTCTACTGAAAACAAGTCACTTGCCAATTTAGACATAGCCGGTGCTATTTTTTCCATATCCACAGTTCTCATGCGTGTAGCCATTAATGATTGGTGAGCATCACGCATTGTAGTATCTGTAAGCAATAATTTCTTTTGATCTAAAACCCAGTTTGATACTTCTTTTGGTCCTTTTGAGTTCAACAATTGTTTTAAACTAGGTTTAATATCTTTATCTGCAAATTTTGGTGCACGAGGCACATCAAATTGAGGTTTAGCGCCTTTAGTTTCATTAACAACAATATTTCCAATGTAATTTAAAACTTTTAATTCTTTGTCTTCTCCGCCTCTTACATTTAACAGAGAAGGATTTTCCGCTATAAATCCTGTATCGCATTGTCCTTTTTTAAATGTATCATGATTTAACACATTTAAAAGAAAACCAATATTTGTTTTAACTCCATGTATTTTTAATTCTTTCAATGCCCTGGCATTTTTATTAATAGTATCATTAAATGTTCTTGAATAAGAAATAACTTTAACTAAAAGGCTGTCATAATATGGGCTTATTTCAGCTCCTGTAAAACCGTTGCCTCCATCAAGTCTTATTCCAAAACCTGAGCCTGTTCTGTACATGTCAATTTTTCCTGTGTCAGGAGCAAAATTGTTGGCAGGGTCTTCTGTTGTTACTCTGCATTGTATTGCAAAACCTTTATGTTCAACTGCTTCTTGTGATTTAATATTCACTTTTTCAGAATCAAGTCTGTAACCTTCAGCTATGAGAATTTGAGACTGAACTATATCTATTCCTGTTACCATTTCTGTAATAGTATGTTCAACTTGAATTCTTGGGTTCATTTCAATAAAGTAATGATTGCCTTCTTTATCAACTAAAAATTCCAATGTCCCTGCACTTCTATAATTAACAGCATTTGCTAATTTTACAGCATCATTGCAAATTGCTTCTCTTTGTTCTTGTGAAATGCTTAAGGCAGGAGTAAATTCGACAACCTTTTGATGTCTCCTTTGAATAGAGCAATCTCTCTCATATAAATGAACAAGATTACCATAATTATCTCCAAGAACTTGAACTTCAATATGTTTTGGATTACTTAAATACTTTTCTATGAATATGTCATCAATGCCAAATGCTTTTTTTGCTTCGCTTTGAGCGCTTTTAAATTCCCTTAACAAATCTTCTTCACGCCATGCAATACGCATGCCTCTTCCGCCGCCGCCCGCGGAAGCTTTTAAAATAACAGGGTATCCGCAAAAATCAGCAAATCTCTTTGCATCATCTTCAGATTTAACTGATTCTTCAATACCGGGAATTGTAGGTACCCCAACAGAATTGGCAACTATTTTTGACTTAATCTTATCTCCAAGCTTGCTCATCATTATGTGATCAGGTCCGATAAAAACAATACCTTCTTCTTCGCATTTGCGGGCAAATTCTGCATTTTCAGATAAAAAACCATAGCCAGGATGAATTGCGTCCACGCCCTTCGATTTAGCCAGACTAATTATTTCATCTATTCCCAGATAAGCATCTACTGGTTTTTTATTCTTACCTATTCGATAAGATTCGTCAGCTTTTGTTCTAAAAAGCGAATTTTTATCTTCTTCCGAATAAATTGCAACACTTCTTATGCCTAGTTCTTCACAGGCTCTAAAAACTCTGATAGCAATTTCACCACGGTTCGCTACCAAAACTCTTTTAAATTTTTTCATCTGATCCTCCATTCCTTATACCACATTCAATCGTATTCAATGTGTGATTTCATAAAAATAAGTTTAACATTATTTAATAAATTTTTCAACAACTTTGTTTAATATAATTAAATTTTAATGCTTTAAACTTTATTTTATTCATTTTAATTAATTAAAAACAAGATGTAATCGTTTTCTGCCTTTTATTATTATGCAAAAAATATTATAAAGAGAATCATTCTGCTCAATTTAATTAATTGCAGAATGATTCTCTCGTATTTTTCGATTGTTTTCACTATTTCCCGGGTAATTTCGTCAAATTTTTCTTTGCATCTCAATTAATTATATGATAAACTTCCTTTTAAATGTTCAGTGTCATTATAGAAAATTTCTTTTATTTCATTATTTTCATTTACTTCAATGCATGACAAACTGCAGTTATTAACTACACTGCCCATCCAGTCCTTGTTTATTTTAAAATTTCTTATATAAGATTCAATGCATTTGATTGTGCCTCCATGTGCAACTATCAAAGTGTTTTTATCTTTATATTTATCAATTGTTTCTTTAAATGATTTTTCAACCCTTTTGTAAAATTCAAAAAGATTTTCTCCGTTTGGATAACGGTTATTAAATGGATCATCTTCAATTTTATTTAATACATCCCCGCAGTTTTCCATAATCTCATCATATCGCATTCCTTCAAAATCTCCCAGATTTATTTCTTTAAATCCATCATGCTTTATAATTTCAATATTTTTGTTGCCTCTTACTATTTCAGCTGTATGGTATGCTCTCATTAACGGGCTTGAAATGATGCAATCCAGTTCTATTTCTTCAATACGGCTTGATAAAAGTTCTGCAGCCAATATTCCTTTTTCTGTCAACGCAGAATTCTTGCTTCCTTGAAATCTCTTTTGCTTATTCCACTCTGTTTCACCATGTCTGGTAAAATATATTTTAGTCATTTTCTCCACCTTAATTTAATTATTCTGGTTTAATGCCGTTGTTCAGCCACTCCACAAATTGATTTTCAGTTATGATACTTATGCCAAGTTCTTTTGCTTTTTTATTTTTTGAAGAATTGGATAAATTGTCATTATTAATTAAAAAGTTTGTTTTTGAAGTTACACTTCCTGTAACTTTTCCGCCTCTTTTTTCAATTTCCTCTTTTAATTCATCTCTGTTTTTAAACTGTTCAATAGAACCTGTTATAACAAAATTAATATTTTCAAATATTTGCTCTGAGAAATTTTCTTCAATTTGTTCAAATTTCACTTCCTTTAATATATCTTCAATAATAATTTTCTTTTTATCATCATTGAAAAATTTAACATAGCCATTGGCCATAACATCACCAATTCCATTTATTTCAATTAAATCTTCAAAAACTGCATTTGAAATTTTACTCCAGTTGTTGTTAAACTTCTTGCTTATAAGTTTAGCATTGGACAATCCCACATTTGGTATGCCCAGACTATAAAGAAGTCTTGCAACAGTTGTTTTTCTTGACTTGTTGATGGATGAAACTAAATTGTTGAATGATTTTTCTCCAAAACCCTCCATTTCTTTTATTTCATCTTCAAATTTTTCCACATGGAAAATATCAGCAAGTTCTTTTATTAATCCTTTTGCTATGAGCTTTTCTAATGTAG
The DNA here is from genome assembly GCA_049656425.1 of Sedimentibacter sp. Lineage (GTDB taxonomy): Bacteria > Bacillota > Clostridia > Tissierellales > Sedimentibacteraceae > Sedimentibacter. The sequence continues at coordinate 1,436 of JBASLQ010000356.1, read as the reverse complement.
CTTCAGACAAACCTTCTATATTAAGAGCATCTCTGCTTACAAAATGAGTAAAAGATTTAATTTGCTTAGCCAAGCAGTCATCATTAATGCAATATAAAGTTTTAATGTCATTTTCATTTTTTATTTTTGTTTCTCCGCCGCACACCGGACAGTTGTTGGGAATATTTACATTGCCGCTTCTTGTTATATTATCGGATATTTGAGGTATAATCATATTTGCTTTATATACATTTATTGTATCTCCGATTCCAAGTTCCAGACCCTCCATTATGCTTAGATTATGGACGCTTGCACGGCTTACTGTAGTACCTTCAAGCTCCACCGGTTCAAATATTGCAATAGGGTTTATTAAACCTGTTCTCGATGCGCTCCATTCAATTTCTAGAAGTGTTGTTTCTTTTATTTCATCACGCCATTTATAAGCTATTGAATCTCTTGGAAACTTAGCAGTAGCTCCCAAAGATTCTCCATATGATATGTCATCATACATTAAAACCAATCCGTCGGAGGGCAGATCATTTTCTGCAATATGCTTTGCAAACCACTGAACTGTTTCTTCCATATCAGATGAATTTACTTTTTTATACTCTACAACACCGAATCCTAATTTTTTAAGCCAGTCAAGCTGTGATGATCTTGAATTGGAAAATTCAACATCATCTGCTTTAACCAATGAAAACCCAAAAAATCGTACATTTCTTTCAGCTGTAATTTTATTATTAAGTTGTCTAACTGAACCGCTGCATAAATTTCTTGGATTTTTGTATTTAGCATTTATATCTTCTATTTCATTATTTATTTTTTCAAAATCAGAATAGCTTATAACAGCTTCTCCTCTTAAAATCAAACTTCTTTTATACGCAATGGAAACAGGTATATTGGCAAATACTTTTGCATTGTTTGTAATAACTTCACCGACTTCTCCATTTCCTCTTGTAACTGCCTTTACAAGCTTGCCACCCTCATATGTCAATACTATTGTAAGTCCATCAAGTTTCCAGGAAAGAATACCCTCATTAGTGCCAAGCCAATCTTTAAGTGCAGAAACTTCCTTTGTTTTATCTAAGGACAGCATTACTTTCTCATGACGTTCCTTGGGCAAATTTGATAAAAGTTCATATCCAACATGAATTGTCGGGCTGTTTGATAAAGTAATTCCAGTTTCCTTTTCCATTTCTGTCAATTCGTCATATAGCTTGTCGTATTCAAAATTAGATATTATTTCTCTGTTTTCCTGATAGTACGCCTTGCCGGCATCATTTAACACTTTGATTTTTTCTTTCATCAAAAGAAGCTTATCGTCCATACTACACCTTTCAAATTATATTTTCTCAATTGGAGCATAGCCTAAAATAACATTTTTTATTCCCTTATTTTCAAAAGCTATCACTGCAATAGTTTCACTGCCATCTTGTTTAAGCTGTACTACTGTACCT
>JBASLQ010000355.1:0-1993 GCA_049656425.1 Sedimentibacter sp. | reverse complement strand
TATTGCTAAATACTCACAAATATGGTATAATTAGTATTATACATGTTAGGAGAATTTATATAATGGAAACTAAAGGAAGACCTCAAAAAAACATATACCGAAGAACAAAAAGCAGAGATAAAAAAAGCAATAGAAAAGTCATAATCCAAAAGATCGCAATAGATTATTATGTATAAAATTAAGAGTAATACAAGGATTATCATCAGAGCAAATATCAAATATAGGAAATTTAGGAAATTTAGGGACGGTTCTTTTTGATTGACAAACCTTTAAGATTATAGTAGGATGTTTAAAAGATATAATTTTGGGGGTAAAAAAATGCCAAGACAAGCAAGAATAAAAAGTTCTACAGGAATATATCATATAATGATAAGAGGTATTAATAAAGAACAAATATTTAACAGAGTTGTACATAAAAATAAGGTCATAGAAATAATAAAAAACATAAGAGAAGATATGGAATTTGATGTTATAGCTTATTGCATAATGGACAATCATTTACATTTATTGATAAAGGCGGAAGAAGATAAACTTGAAATATTAATGAAGAAATTGAATATTAAATATGCTATGCATTACAATAAAATTGAAAAAAGATATGGACATGTGTTTCAGGACAGATTTAAAAGTGAAGCAGTAGAAAATGATAAATATTTGCTAGGCGCATTAAGGTACATACACAATAATCCTGTTAAAGCAGGGATAACAAAGAATATATCGGATTACTCATGGAGCAGCGCCAAAGATTATATTAATATGCATTCAGAAATAATAACTGACAAATATTTAAAGGAAATATCAGATTTATTTAGAAATAAAAATGAATTTGTGGCATTTCACAGCATAAACGATGATAATTTATACATTGATACAAAAGAAGAAGAAAGTGAAAATATTAGAAATATAGTAAATAGCTTAATAGAAAAATTTGTGATTGAGCACGGAATAACAGATCAAAGTCAAGCAACTATTGACAAGAAAGAAGAACTGGCTGAAAAATTGATGAAATTGAATATTATTTCTTATAGAGAAATAGCTGAATATTGCAATTTATCTTTTTATAAAGTAGCTGATATCAGTAAAAAATTAAAAGCAGAATGATTTCAATCAAAAAGAACCGTCCCCAAATTCGAGGAAATAATGTTTGATAATTATATACAACTATGATAAAATTATGAGCACATATTAATGCTATAAGAATAATATTAATATAATAGGAGGAATCATTATATGAGTAGATTTATAGGAATAGAGGATTTAGCAGCCAATGCTTTGATAGCACTAATAGAAAAAATTGGTCCTCATTGCAGAAAGGTAAGCTTTGAGCAATTAGTTAATTATGGTACTGTAGTAGTAAAAATACTCAACCAAAATAAAGAAGATGCAGTCCTTTTATTGTCGAAAGATTATACAAACACTATGATTCGTAATTATTCAGATTTTTTTGAGATTGAAAAAACGAACCCCAATGATGAGTATTCAGAGGAATTCATTGTATTAAGGGAGGATAAAAATTTACAAGATTTACGTAATCACTTTAGAGCTTTTCTTTCCTTAGAAGTTGCACTTGCTTTTTCAAATAAAGACTCCTTAGCAGAATTAGGTGTTGTAGCATGAATGTAAAGTTACTCAAGGAACCTATATATGGATACATTGAGATAGAAAAGGAAATAATGAATAATATAATTGATTCCTCTTGTTTTCAGAGATTGAGAAACATAAGGCAGACCAGTTATTCACCCTTATATCATTCATCTATTCACAATAGATTTATACATTCCATAGGCGTTTACTATTTAGGAACAAAGTCAATTAATTCATTGAAAGATTCTATTATAGAATACACCAGCGAAAATTATTTTGAATTAATTAAGAAAACGTTCACTTTGGCATGTTTACTCCATGATGTAGGACATGCTCCTTTTTCTCATACTGGCGAAAAATTCTTTATACAAAATCAAATTCCTTCTATAAATGAACAACTGATAACAGT
>JBASLQ010000354.1:0-10963 GCA_049656425.1 Sedimentibacter sp. | reverse complement strand
ATGCAGCTTATCTTTTTCTTTAATTAAAATACTTAACTTAGATTCTGCTTCCTTAAGAAGTTCAAGTTCTTTTTCCGATGAATTTTTATATTCAATTATTTTTTCAATTGAATATCCGTATTTTCTTTTTAATCGACTTATGAGTGACATTCTATTTTCAACAAAATTCAGTTTATTTTCATCAACATCCAATTTATCTGAATAATCTCTTAAGTCATGAGTAAAAAATTGCACTTCTTCCAACAAAATTTCCATCCTTGAAAGATAACTTGCTATTACGTCATCATAACTCTTAATTTTGCTCAATATACTGTAAACGTTATTCATGCCACTGCTGTTATTTAGAATTCTGTTTGCTTCATACACTGAATTTTTTATTTCTTGTAAATTTGACAGCTTTTTAATTTCTTTTAATAATTCATCTTCTTCAAGTTCTTTTAACTGTGCTTCTTCTATTTCATTTATTTCATATTGCAGCTGTTCAATTTTTAAATCCTTATTTATAAGTTTGCTTTTAATATTATCTATTTCATCACATTTTTTATTGTATTCCAAAAATAGCTTGATATACTCCTCAAATAATGGAGATAATTCCTTTTGTATTAAACTATCAAGCAACAAGATGTGATTTTCTTTTTTAAATAAACTTTCATGACCAAATTGACCATAAATATCCATTAAATAACTTCCAATATCTTTTAATGTTCCAAGAGGAACAGTTCTTCTGTTAATTTTATTAATACTTTTGCCATTTTCCAAAATTGCTCTAGATATAATCAAAAAATCTTCATTATCAATTTCAATATGCATACTGTCCAAAAAATTACATAAACATTTATTGCCGGAAATATCAAAAACCGCTTCCAACAATGCACTTTTACTTCCCTTTCTTATCAAGTCCTTTGAAGCTCTCTCCCCTAAGATAAGAGACAGTGCCTCAATCAATATAGATTTTCCAGAGCCTGTTTCACCGGTAAAAACATTAAACCCATTCTCAAAATTAATAGATTCATTTTCAAATACAGCAAAGTTGCTGATACTTAAATTAATAAGCATAATATCACCATTATCTTATATTCTTTTTAAATTCCTGTAATACATATTCAACAGCTTCCAAAGATCTAATAGCTACAAACACTGTATCATCTCCGGCCAATGTTCCAACTATTTCATCTACACCCATATAATCAATGGCAGATGCACATATTTGCGCCGCTCCTGGAATTGTTTTTATAACAACTATATTCATAGCATTGTCAATGGAAACAACAGAATTTTCAAATATTTTATATAATCTGTCTGTGATGCCTTCCTGGCTTTGGCCTATAGTGGCATACTTGTATTTTCCGTTTTTTGACATAATTTTTACTAATCTTAGCTCTTTAATATCTCTTGAAATAGTAGCTTGTGTAACATCAATACCCATTGCTTTCAAGCCTTCAGCAAGTTCTTCCTGAGTTTCTACTTCTCTTTTAGATATCAACTCAAGAATTTTTGTTTGTCTTGTATACTTTTTCATTTGTCACCTCATAAATTTCATTTATTTTTTATAATTTATCAAAGGCATCTTTAATTAAGTCTTTGAAATTCAATACATTTTCATCTTTGATTTGTTTTCTTAAATGAGCAAGATATTCTATGTTGCCATCTCCGCCCTTTACGGGAGAATACGTTATATTCTCTATGAATAAGCTATTTTCATGACAATATTCATTGAAATTATTAAGAACAGCAAAATGAATACCCTTGTCTTTAACTATTCCGTTTTTACCAACATTGTTTTTACCAGCTTCAAACTGAGGTTTGACAAGTACAACAATATTCGTATCTTGGTGACTAATTTCGACAATTTTAGGTAAAATAAATTTTAAAGATATAAATGATACATCTGCTGTTATTATATCGATAACATTAGTAAAAACTGAAGTATCAACATACCTGAAATTAGTATTTTCAATATTAATTACTCGATTGTTGTTTTTTAAAGTATCATGAAGCTGTCCGTGTCCAACATCAACAGCATATACTTTTTTAGCTCCATGCTTTATAAGATAGTCGGTAAAACCGCCTGTAGACGCTCCAATGTCTATTGCAACCATATTTTCAATGTTTATATGAAAAAACAAAATTGCTTTTTCTAGCTTTGAAGCTCCTCTGCTTACATAACACAAGTCATTGTTAACTTTTATATCATCAACATCGGTAACTTTAAAAGATGGTTTTGTTTTTATTTTGTCATTCACATACACACAGCTATTCATAATCAGCTGTTTTGCTCTTTCGCGGCTGTCCGCAAAACCTTTAGTGTGCACATATACATCAAGCCTATATTCTTCCATTAAATACCCTTTCAATACTTTACATAATTATTCTGCAAAAAAAAACAAAACAGGAATAATTCAATCAAATTATAGCATAACAATTAATAAATATCAATTATTAATTTTATAATTATTTAAATTATACATTTTTAAAAGTATACTTAATCATTATTTATTCATAATTTTCTTCGATGATTTTTATTTTCTTCTGCGTATCTTCTAGTTTTTTGGCACAATAAGAATAGGCTTTCATTCCTTGTTCATAATTTTTCAATAAATCATCTATAGAAATATCATCATTATTTTCAAAATTTTGTACTATATTTTTTAATTCTTCCAATGCGCTTTCAAAGCTTTCATATTTATCCTTCATTTTCTACCCCTTGTACATTTATTGTTTCTGCCTGAATGTTAAAGTCTTTAAACCTGATGTTTAACAAGCTTTTGACTTCTACTTGATCAATATGCTTTACAATATTTCCATTTATGTCAGATATAACAGCAAAGCCCTTATCAAGCTGTTTCTTATAATTATGGCTATTTAATTTTTCATTTAAAAGCTGCAGTTGGAAACTGTAATCTTTCAGCTTTTTGTTTGGAACGGTATTAATGATATTTTTATATCCTTCAAGTTCATTTTTAAGTTTATATATATTTTCTAAAGGCAAATAACTTTTTAATATATATTTTGATGATTTAATATCTGCTTGTTTTAAAGCAAGGCAATTATAAGTACCGCGCTTTAATGCGAATACAAGACTTGTAAGCTTTTCCTCAATATCTTTGTAACCTCTTATAATTCTTTCTGCTGCCGCAGTTGGTGTGTGACAGTATTCATCAGCGACATAATCCGTGAGTGTTCTGTCTGTTTCATGTCCTATGCCTGTTACAACAGGAATTTTTGATTTATAAACCTCCTCTGCTATATTTATATCATTGAAAATGTTTAAATCTTCAAAACTTCCTCCACCTCTAGATATAAGTATTACATCTGCACCATTTTCATTGAAATATTTTAAGCCATCAATAATATTTTCTTTAGACTTTTCCCCCTGAACAAGTGTATTGTAAATTATAACCTCGAAATCTGCTTTTACACTTTCAAAAGTTTTTAAAATATCCTTGATTGCTGCGCCCGACTTAGATGTAATAATGCCTATTTTAGTAGGGTAAACAGGCAGTTCTCTGTGCCTGTCAAACATTCCTTGGGCTTTAAGCTTTTCCTTCAGCATTTCTAAATCAAGCAAAATTTTTCCAAGTCCCACACGTTCTATATTTCTTACAATAATCTGATAAGTACCCTTTGCCTCATAAACCGACAATTCTCCTTCGACAATAATTTTATCTCCGTTTTTTGATACAGAATCAGCAAAAAAAGCAACACAATTTATACAGGAGCTTTCATCACACAAAGAAAAGTAAGTATATCCTGACTTGCTCATCCTTATGTTTGATATTTCCCCTTCTACTCTAAGGTTATTTAAAATTGAATTGCTCATTAAATATTTCTTTATATATTGATTTAACACAGATACTTTAATCGGTTTTAATTTCATTGTACCACCTGTCAATAATGGGCAGATATGCAAGACCTACAGCATTATCAGATGAATTTTCTTTAGAAGGAAAAATAACTTCAAATTCACAATTTAATTCTTTTAAAATTAAATTTCGGATAATATTGTTTGATGCAACTCCACCGGTTATTATTATTGTATTAAAATAATAATCTGATTGTATTTGTTTAATAATGTGTAAAATGCAACTTGCAATATAATTAAATAATGAATATATTATAGTTTCATTGCTGTATTTTTTTTGCAGGTACAAATTATTAAAATAGTTTTCCATCCCAGATAAGTTTATAAATGAATTTCCTTTTATGTAAGGAGTTTCAATTTTATCAGCAAGAGTAATATTTTCTAATGATTTTTCCATATAAATTCCGCATGGAAAAGGAAATTCCATTAAAGTTCCCATCCTGTCAATAAGCTGTCCAAAAGTAATGTCCTTGCTTCCTCCAACTATTTCTGATGAGTAACCTTTTTGTGCTTTTTTCGCACAAAGAAATTCTGTTGTTCCGCCTGATATGTGAATAGCAAGAATATTATCGCTTATTTCCTTGTATCGTTCAATTAAAGAAGCAGCAATATGATTTTCCTGATGAGAATATTCAATATAGCTGCAATTTAATGTTTTGGCAATTATTTTTCCATAATTTTGACCAACTGTAAAAACAGGCATATATGAGCCTTCTACATTCCTGGGTCTTGAACTGACAGCCACAGTGCTGATATTTTTCAAATCAGCATTTATTTCGCTGTAAAGTTCCTGGAAGTTTTTAAGGTGCTGAAAAACTGCATCTTGCTGTCTGAGTCCCTTCTGTCCCAATGGAACCAGAAGTATTTTTCTTTTATCATCTATTATTTTATTTTCTTTTGCATCAATTAAGGCAATAGATGTGGTATATGCACTTGTATCGATGCCAAGCACATATTCTTTCATTCTTTTATATTCCTTACAACTGTTCCAAGAATTCCATTAATAAATTTATGAGAATCTTCACTTGAATACTTTTTACTGATTTCTACAGCTTCATTAATTGAAACACTTTCCGGAATAGTATCATTATATAATATTTCTGATAGTGACACACGAAGAACTGCAAGATCTACTTTAGCTATTCTTGAAATTTTCCAGTCTTTAGAATTATCTGTAATATATTTGTCTATTTCATCCATGTTGTCTATCATATCTTCGATAGTTTTGTTCAAGTAATCAAAATCCACATCTTCCAGTTCAAAATGCTCTACAAATACGGGTGGATAGGATTTATCAAATTCCTTGTTCACATCCATGCAATAAGCTAATTTAACTGCGTCTTCTCTTGTTTCTTTTCGTTTCATATTTCCTCCGTAAGTAGCTTCATAGCTTTGTAATCAGCTACACTGCTTTTTAAGTATAAGCATTGAGTTGTCTGAATTTGGCAATCATAAATTATTGTGTAAGTACTTATACTGTAAGTAAAACAATTATAGATTGACAATATTAAATTGTCAATCTATATTCGCCTATTAGTCTACTACTATGTCAGAATCTGTATTATCTTTATCTTTGTCTTTTTCTTTTTCTTTTTCTTGTATTATATTAAGTACATGAACGTTTACGGAAGCCACTTGCAAGTCTGTCATAGTTTCTATTTCTTTTTTAACAGCTGCTTGAACTTCTCTAGCAACTTCGTTTATTTTGTAGCCGTATTCTACATTTATGAAAATGTCTAAAACAACAATATTTTCATTTATTTCAACTTTTATTCCCTTTGAGTAATTATTCTTAGAAAATAAATTTGAAATACCTTCTGCTACTCCTGTACGAGTTGTACTTACACCTTTTACTCCGCTGGTTGCGATACCCGCAATAATTATTACTACATCATCAGAAATTTTAACTTGGCCATATTCTAAAGTTTCGTTATCCATATTAGCACCTCCTTAAATAATTATATCAGAAGTTGTAAATTTTTACAAATCAATATTATCAAATTTGACAATTTTTATTTGAGTAGGTTCGTAATTTGTTTCCGAGACTATTACATCTAATATTTTAGTTGCATCTGCCTGTTCAATTGTTTCATTTGTAACAACTTTAATCATATCTTCATCTACGATTACAACTGTTTCATTGTAACCTTTAGTCTCAAGCATAAGTTCAATGTCTTGTTCAGCCTCTATATATGAATTTTTATTTAAAAGAAGCGCTTCAAATTGACTTTTAGTGTCTTCTGATATTAAGGCATTGCTTATATTTTCTTCAAGATGATCTAAAACATCCATATTCCCTTTTTCTTTGTTAAGTTTAAAGCTGGCAAAACTTGAATTCAATGTGTCCAGAATACCGGTTGATGATGCTTCTACAGTGTTTAAATCTGTTATGTCTGTTATGTCTCCTAGAATTTCATAATCGGTTTCTTTAATATCGGTATCAGCTTCAGCAGCATCTGCAACTGCTGCAGGATCTCCCTCGAGAATTTCAGCAACTTCATTTTCCGTCGGTCCATTGTTTTCTTCACTTTGGAATTGTGCATAGTCATCTTCATTGAATACATTCTCTGGCTTCATGGTCATATTAACATAACCTATGATAAAAATAATTGCCAAAGAAGTTATAAATACCAGTGTTTCCTTTTTCATAATCATAATTACCCCCTAAGTTAGTTCGTTTCAGATAAAATTATTTCAATTTCATTTAAATTGATATCTAATAAAGTTTTTACACAATTCATAAGAGTTGTATAAATATCTTTACTTCCTTTATAGTCAGCGACAACTAAAACGCCTGATATTTCAGGATACTGGTAATATCTTTCAACCACATCATTGTTGCTGCCCAATATAACTTGATTTTGTTTTGTCTCCCTCTTCACCTCCCTTTTGGTTCCGTCACTTCCTACCTCAATATTTGTTTCATTGCTGATGTTTTCATCATAAACCGGCTCCATTTCCGGAGTATTTTTTGTATAAATCATAACATCAACGCTTTCCATATTTTCTATTTTCCCAAGTATTTCTTCTAACCTCTTTTCTAAGGATTGTACATAGCTGTCAGTCGTAACTTCGTTTGTATTGTTCGGATAACTTTTTGATATTTCAGAGGTTTCACTTGATATTTTCAAGGTATTAAAATTCAATACCAATGAAATAATAACAAGTATAATGAATATATTTACTGCGTATTTTAAATTCTTGTTTTCTTTGAACATTTTTAAAAAGTTATTCATACATTCCTCCTGATATGGTATCTATGTTATCTGAACTAATTTGAAATATTTCAGCTATGTTTTTTTTTAATTCATTAACTTCATCCGTATTCAATAATTTATTCAAAGTTATTTTTGCTTTAACATCCATATTTTCTGTGAAGCTGAGCTCAATATTTTTAATCACTTCTTCTCCTTCGTAATTATTTTTATTTAATGTATCAATAAATTCCCGGTCCACACTTTTAATGGTTACTTCCCTTTCATAAGAAGATGAAATAGATGGCATGTTTTCCAACATGTTTACATCAATGCTTCCATTAAGAAATATATTGTCTAAAACATAAATCATGATAAAAATTTTAATTGATATTCGGCAAAATTTTTGAGTTTTGCCTTCCGGGAAAATTATCATTACTATGTTGAACATTAAAATCAATATTAATATGTTAACTATTGTACTTTTCATAAGCTACCCAAAAATGTTATTCATATAGTTTAGTAAAATCGAATAATAAACAGTTACGATTATTATTGGTGTCATCAGGCATACCAAGTAAATATAAAATAAATCTGCCATTTCATAAATAAGCTTGGATATATTTTCGTTAAATGGCTCCGTAAGGACGCCAACTGCTTTATACAAAATCAAAGCCAGCAAAATTTTTATAAGTGATCCTCCAAAGGCCGATAGTATAAAAACTATTATTATAATTCCCAGGACATCTTTTATCATTAGAATGCTTTTTAAAAATACTCCAAAGAAACTTGTTACAGCATTTCCTATAACAGGTACTGCCGCAGGTGACAATGCCTTAATGGAACTGATAAAAATATTATCCGTTTTATATAATATATATCCTTGTACAGAAAAATTTATGACTACTATAATCATATATCCGGATAAAATTAAAAGAGTTCCTTTCTTTAAAAATTTATATAGAAGTTTTGCATTAATAAATTTTCTCATATTGTTTATTAAAATTACAGCAATCATTACTACGGTCATAATATCAGTAAAATTGTAAATAAACTGTGTAGTGATACCAACTACATAATTAAGTGATGTTTGAAAGAACTGCAATACGCTGAGCTTACCAAAAGTCAGCATTGCTGCCATGAAAACCGCATTTATCTCTTCTGTAATTACTTTAAACTGAGCAAAATCACTTTTAAGTAAGTTTTTTATATTTAATACATCCTTAAGTACTATAGTGAAAATTATCATTACAGAAAACAAAATTACTATATCTGATACGCTTTGATTGTTTATTTCATCAGAAAAATAATTTATAATTGTTAAAAGCATGCATATGATAATAACGTTGATACATGTCTTTAAAATTTCTTTAAAAAAACCTTGCTCATTTTCAAACTCATACAGAAAATAATCCTTTAAGCTAATATCGAGCTTTCCTTTAAATGCATTTACAATCAAGTCTTTTATTTTAATATTGTTATCTCTAAAATACGAGTTATTGCTGTTTATATATTCCTCTAAATCTTCGACCGGTACTTCTTCAATTGCTTTATCTAAAGAAGATGTAGTACCGGCATAAGCCACAATGCAATTTAATGATAAAATTATTATTAATAACAATACTATTTTCATTTTTATTTTCATTTCATCACCCGTTAACAAGAAGCAGTATTTGATCAAGGAATATTTTAATAACATCTATGGAATAAATTAATATTATTAGCTTTCCGGCAATTTCAACTTTTTTCCCTACAGCTTCATAATTTAAATCCTTGCAAAGAGCTGATATGAAATCACAGATATATGCTATGCCTACAATTTTTAAAATAGTGCTGAAATATTCAATTTTAATGTCATATCTGACGAAAACATTTGTTATTTCCTGAACATATCCCCGCAGTTCATTAAATAACATATACATTACGAGTATGCCGAAAATAGCAGTAATGTAAACTTTGAATTCCGGATTAAATTTAGAAATTGTAATGCTTAAAATAACCGTGATTACAGCTATAAATATAATCTTCGCAAGCAACATATCAATCATTCATCAATACAAGTTAAATACTGACTTTACCTCCATGAATAAATCATTCATCATTCCGACGATTAGAGCCATTACAACTATAACTCCTGCCAGTGTTACAAACATTGCTTGTTCATCTCTGCCCGTCTTTGCTAAAATTTGATTAAAAACTGCTACTATAATACCGATTGCACCAACTTTAAAAATTAAGTCAATATCCATATTTCCCTCCTCAAATCAAAATAACAGCGGCCAGGCATCCCAAAAGCAATGAAATCCTGTTGTTTAGATTTTTTTTCTCACTGTTTGTAATTTCAAAATATTTCATTGAATTTTCCATTTCTTTTACATTAAAACTTAGTTTTTTATCTAGAACATCCGAATATGCGCTTCCATAATAATCAATAATGTCTGCAAAATATTGATTGAAATCATCAGGTGTCATTATTATTTCTTTCATGGTGCAAGTAAAGTTTTTCTTGTTCTTTTTTTCTTCATGATTCAATTCATCCATTAACATTTTGCAAACTTGCTTTATTTCGCTGCTTTTAAAGTCATATCTTAAATAAATTTCTTCAAAAGACATTTTCATATCACAGGAATAAATTCGCAGATATTCTGTAAACTCAATAAGTTCCTTCATTCTGGCAACATTATTGTCACCATAATCATTTATGAACTTAAATATGTATTTAACTGTAACAATTGTAAGAAAAAACAATGTTACTTTAACCCACATCATTAAAAATCACCTTGTCTCTTTGAAAATCATATACTTCCTTTACAACAGAAGGGGTCTTGCTGCTTTTTAGAATCAACGCTCTGTCAAAAAAATTGTTTTCGATTATTGACCTCATGTATATGTTTTTTTTCACATCTTCTATACCAAAACCGTGAGCAGTTGCAATTATATTTACTCCACTTTTAAGTGCATATTGAATAATTTCAAAATCATCCTTAGATCCAAGTTCATCGGAAATTATCACTTTGGGTGATAATGCACGTATGCTCATGATGAATCCATCTTTTTTCATGCAATAAGACAATACATCAGTGCGTCTGCCCACATACATCTGAGGCACACCATTAAAAACAGATGATATTTCTCCTCTTTCATCAATTAAAGTGATGTCGCATCCTTCAAAATATGGAAATTTCATGCCGTCGCTAAGGTTAACCGATATATCTCTTATGAACGTTGTTTTGCCCGAAAGAGGAGGTCCTATAATTAAAGTGTTATATATGTTTTTGTTTGAATTCATGAAATATTTTAAATAATTTGCTGTACATCCGGGAAATTCCCTGGCTATCCTTATATTTAAGGAGGTAATGTTTTTAAATCCCTTAAATATATCTCCTTCATAAATACAATCACCTCCAAGACCAACTCTATGACCCCCTTCAACAGTTATATATCCGCTTCTGATTTCCTTTTCAAAAGCATGAATTGAATTTTTAGTGATATTTGAAACAGTATCATCAATGTCTTTTTTGGTTACTTTAATATTCTCTTCTAAAAAAAATTCTCCTTTATTGCTTTTAATAAGTATTGGACTGTTTACTCTAAGCCTTATTTCCACAGCATTACTTTCAATAAAATCATACTGCTTGGCCACAATGTTTCTTAAATTGCTTCCTAAAATTTTACTAATATCATTCATAAATATTCTCCATTTTAAAGATTTATCCTTGTCCTCTTAGTCTATAATATTAAGAATCTTAAAAATTATGATAAAATGTATATATTAATTTATATAACAATTGGATAACAAACTAAATTTATGTTGGTAAAATATAAAAATCACAAGTTTGATAAAATAATATCAAATTATATTTGTAAAAAGTGTTTACAAATGTAAAAATAGTGGTATAATTCATTT
>JBASLQ010000353.1:0-2471 GCA_049656425.1 Sedimentibacter sp. | reverse complement strand
AATGGTTTCATCCTAAGCTATATTACTCATAAACTATTTAAATGGGATTTAACAACATCGTTGTTAGCTTGTGCTCCTGCGGGAATTTCTCAGATGAGTTCTATTGCATTAGATATGAATGCAGATGCAGTGATAGTAAGTATAATACAAACAATACGTTTAATTACAATAATTGTTTTTTTGCCTCCAATAATATTAAACATTATTGTGTAAGCCTCTTTAGTAGAATAGTGTACCATAATATTAATGATAGTCCATTAGACAAAAATTTATTAAATAATAAGTTAATAGTATGTGATATTGTATACAACCCAAGAAAGACTAAATTATTGTATGATGCAGAAAAAATTGGATGTAAAATAGTAATGGGTTTATCTATGTTGGTATATCAAGGGTCTGAAGCTTTCGAATTATGGACAAATTCCAAAGCACCCGAAGAATTAATGTTTAAAACAGTAGAAAAAGAATTTAATTGATGCTTTTCTATATAAATCATAAATATATTGGGGTGATTATTATGATTGGAAAAATTGTATTTGTTGTGCCTGATGTAAAATTAGCTAATATGGCGAAAGAAGCAATTGTTGAACTTAATGAAAATATTGAAGTATATCAGGGTTCTTTTAGTGAAGGCTTAAAATGTGCATTGCAGGCTGTTGAAAATGGAGCAAATATAATTATCAGTCGAGGAGGGACAGGCAATTTAATAAAAAATAATATTGAAATTCCTGTTGTAAATATTGAAGTTGGCAGCTATGATGTCATTAATTCAATAAACAAGGCAATTGAATATTCAAATGTTATAGGTATTGTTGGATTTAACGACATGATATTAGAATATAAAAAAATTAGCTTGGTTCTAGAGAAAACATTTTCTTCGAAATTTATTACATCACCAATACAAGCAGAAAGAGAAATAGAAAAGAGTGTCTTAAATTTATATCAATTTGGCTGCAGGGTGTTTATTGGAGGACATGCAGTTATGGAAGTAGTAGATAAACACAGGTTTAAAGGTGTTTTAATTGAAACAGGAAAAGAAGCTATTTCTGAAGCAATCAGTTATGCTAAAAGTTTGATGGAAGTTCAGTTAAAAGAAAAAGAAAAATCTGAAATACTTAAATCAATTATAGACTTTGCATATGATGGTATATTAGGAATTGACAAAAGTGGGTTAATTACTGTTTTTAATCCGGTAATACAAAAACTTACAGGTGTATCCTATGAAAGTGCAATAAATAAATCTGTTGATGATGTAGTGGAAAATACACGCATGAATCAGGTTTTAAAATCAGGTTCAGCTGAACTTGGAGAAATACAAAAAATTGGAAATACGTCAATTGTTACTAACCGTGTTCCCATAGTAGTCGAAGGAGAAGTTGTAGGTGCAGTAGCCACATTTCAGGAAATTGAAAAAATTCAAAAAATGGAAACTCAAATAAGAAAAAAACTCCTTGACAAAGGTCATGTAGCTAAGACTGTATTTGATGAAATTAAGGGTAAAAGCAAAGAAATAATTCAAACAAAAGAAAAAGCTAAATTATATGCTAAAGTTGACAGCACGGTTTTAATTTTAGGCGAAACCGGTACAGGAAAAGAGTTGTTTGCACAAAGTATTCATAATGCAAGCTTGCGGATGGATAAACCATTTGTTGCAGTAAATTGTGCAGCTCTTCCGGAAAATCTACTGGAAAGTGAATTGTTTGGATATGTTGAAGGTGCATTTACAGGAGCAAGAAAGGGCGGAAAATATGGATTATTTGAGCTTGCCCACGGAGGCACAATATTTCTAGACGAAATAAGTGAAATGACTCCAAATTTGCAGGCAAGATTTTTAAGGGTGCTGCAAGAAAAAGAAGTTGTTCGTCTTGGGGATGACAGAATAATTCCTATAGATGTAAGAGTTATAGCAGCAACAAACCGTGATTTATATAAACAGGTAGAAAAAGAAAAATTTAGGGAAGATTTATTTTACAGATTATGCGTATTAAGATTGGACATACCTCCTTTAAGAAACAGAAAAGGGGACCTTTCTGAATTGGTTAATTATTTTCTCAATGAAAAAAGTAAAATGTTAAATATAAAAATAAAGGGTATATCAAACGAATCAATGGCAAAAATTGTTCTGTACGATTGGCCGGGCAATGTTCGTCAGCTGGAGAATTTTATAGAAAGGTGCGTTGTTTTATCGGGCAATAAAGAAATTAACATTGATATTATTGATGAAGCAACTATTGGAATACCACCCTGCATAGCAGGTGATGATAAAAATGTCAATGCTGATTGCGTAGTTGAAAATAAAGGCGTTTTAAAACATATTGAAAGCGAAACTATTAAAAATGTTCTTGAAGAAACTAACGGCAATAAAACGTTGGCTGCTGAAAGACTTGGAATAAGTGTTACCACATTATGGAGAAGATTAAAAAACATAGAATAATTGCAAAATTAAGTTAAATAAAAGCAGTATTTCATTA